>JAHYJF010000208.1 GCA_019428955.1 Burkholderiaceae bacterium | reverse complement strand
GGCTTCGGTCCAACCACGCCTTCAGCACGGATGAATTGCCACGCCGGCTGCATGACCGTCAGCAACAGGACAGCCACCGTCACACCGTAGAGCGCCAGCCGCGCGGAGCGTCGCTTCATCGCAAACAACAGAAACCAGCGATAGGCGCGCGCCAGCCGATGCGGGCGTTTCTCCGCCGCCCCCGCCCCCCCGTGCGCGCCCAACTCAAGCCAGCGATACGCGGCCCAGGGGGTCACGGTATAGGCAAAGAAAAGCGATGCCGCCATCGCGATCGGTACGTTCACGGCGACGGGAAAGAAGTACTGCCCCGGCATCCCGCCAACCAGCACCAGCGAGGCAAAGACCACAACGACCGTCGCGGTCGCCAGATTGGCGGCGCCGCCAACTTCGGCGCTGGCGCGAATGGTGGTGTCCCTCTTGCTGTCACCTCCTTTGCCGCCATCCGCATAGCGGCGATGAATGTTTTCAATCACGACGATGGCGTCGTCAACCAGCAGGCCAAGCGACAGGATCAGGGCGAACAGGCTGACCCGATTAATGGTGATGCCAGCGATGAAATCGGCCCCGACCGTCACCAGAAGCACCAGTGGCACCGAGATCGCGACGATCAGCGCCTCGCGCCAGCCCAGGAACAGGACAAGAATGAGCAAGACCGTGGCAATGGCGATGCCGAGATGTTCGATCAGCACGTTGACAGCGGCGTTGGCGGCGTCGCCGTCGTTGCGGGTGACGATGACCTGCACTTCGCTCGGCACGAACTCGGCTTGCATCCGCTCGATGCGCGCGATCACATCGTCCGCCATGAACACCGAGTTGGCCCCGGCCTTCTTGGCGACCGCGAGTGTGACTGCCGCCATGTCATGCTCGCCGAGCTCCGAAAACCTCGGGTCGGCCGCACCGAAGCGGAACCGGCTCAGGTGCGCGGGTTCGATCGGCGGGCCGTCAACGACGTCGGCAATGTCGCTCAGGTAGATTGGCCGGCCTTCGTTCTGACCCACGATCAGGGAGCGCACATCGTCCGCGCCCCGGAAGAAACCTTCAAGCGTGACCATATGCACTGTGCCATCGCGCACCGAATTTCCGACCGGAATCCCGAAGTTGCTGCCGGTCAGCGTGTTACGTACACGCGACAGCGGCACGCCATAGGCGGCCAGCCGGTCGGGGTCGAGATCGACGCGGATTTCCCGGTCGCGCCCGCCTTTGACCGAGACCACCGACACGCTCGGCAGGCTGTGCAGCCGCTCCGCGATCCGGTCTGCCATGCGCTTCAAGGCGTAGTCGTCATAGATGGTGGAGGCCAGCGTTACCGTCACCGCCGCGATATCGTCTGCGTCGATGGCCCGGATCAGCGGCGTGCCGGCACCGGAGGGCATCCGGTCGAGGTTACTGAAAATCCGATCATACAATCTTATCAGGCTGGCTTCCTTGTTCTCACCGGCCTTGAATTGCACCACCACCACGCCGACCGAGTTCATCGCCACGGCCTGGGTGTGATCGACACCGGTAATCTCGCTGACGATCCCCTCCAGCGGGGTCACGATCAGGCTTTCCACTTCCAGGCTCGACGCGCCCGGCAATTGCACCGTGATCTGCGCCGAGGGGATGTTGATCTGGGGATTTTCCTCGCGCGGGGTGAACACCACGGCAATGGCTCCGAAAACCACGACCGATATGATGATGAGCACCGTCAGCTTCGAAGAGACAAACATCTCCGCCAGGCGCCCGGCAAGGTTTCGTGGCAGTTCGTTCATTGGCCGGGCCCCGCCCCGGCTGTGACGATCAGGTCGCCGTCACGCACGCGCCCGTCATCGCGCGCCAGAATGGTCTCGCCGCCCTCCAGCCCGGCACGGATTTCGGTGGACGCTCCGAAGACCCGTCCACCGTGGACCCACCGAAACCGCGCGATCCTGTCGTCGCCGACGACGAATACGCCGGTCAAGCCACCACGCGTTGCCAAGGCCAGGTTCGGCACCAGCACAACAATGTCGGAGCCGATGACGAAATGCGCGCGCCCGAACATGCCGGGGAAAGCGCCCAGACCCGCCGGCAGTGCGAGGTCGACATCGTACCGGCGTGTCACCGGGTCGCCCGAAGGGATAACGCGGAGAACCTCCCCGGGGATATCGATCTCGGCAAGCGCGTCAATTTCGATCCTTGCGGCGGCGCCCACCTGCACATTCGCGATCTGGCTTTCCGAGACTGAGGTCCGGAACAGCAGCCGCTCGCGCGATTCGATCGTCAGGATCGGAATCCCCGGGCTGGCCAGGTCGCCCACCTGTTTTCGCCGCGCGACGACGATGCCGTCGATCGGGCTGAGCAGGGTCGTGTATTTCTGCCCCGCCAGAGCGGTGTCGAGCACCGCTTGCGCCTCTGCCAAGCCGGCGCGGGCCAAATCGCGCGCCACAGTCGTCTGGCGCAAAGCTTCCAACGAGACCGCTCCGCGTTCCTGCAGGCCTGCTAGACGCGCGTGATCCGTTTCGGCGTTTTCCAACGAGGTTTTGGCCGAACTCAGCGCCGCCTCGGCACGTCTGATAGCGCCTTCCACTTCGGTCGGATCGATCTCGACAAGAATGTCGCCGGCGGAAATCACATCACCCTCGTTGACGCCGATCCTCTGGATGTACCCTGTCGCGCGTGACGATACCTCGATGCGCTCCTCGGATGTAACGCTGCCGGGCGTGCTGTATAGCCGGTCAACCGGCCGAGCGAGCACCTGCACCACTGGCAGTTCCAGCGTGCGCGCGTCGGGGGCTGCATTCGGGGCGGGATCTTGCTTGCACGCAGCGAGACCCAGCAGGCAAAGTCCTGCCAGCGCCCATGTCGCTTTGGCAATGTAAGTCGGGCGTGTCATCAGCTGTGTGCTCCGGGTTGCGGTTGCGCCAGCAGCCCGTGCAGGACCAGATCTTTCGTATGCGCCGCGAAATCTCTCAGGCGTTGTTTCGTGTTGCGTTCGCCGGTGAGAACCTCGAGCACCGGCGACAACTGGACGTATCCCATCACCAGGGCAATGATCGAAGCGGCCGAAAGCGCCGCGTCCTTGGTCGGCGCAAGACGATGCATCAAGCGTTTGATCTCCCGAAACGGCGCCGCCATCACGTCCTCGGTCAACAGCCTGAGCCGATCCCGATCCCCGGCCAGAAGTTCGCGCTGCACCAACCGTGCCAGTACCGGGTTGTCCGAGAATTGCTGCGTCAGCCAGACGATCAGACGCTCCAGCGTCACATCTGGAGCGTCATCCCCCTTTACGACCGCTCCCAAGGCCTTGGCCCGGTCGGAAAAGACGTGGCGAAGCGCGGCGGCATAGATCGCGTCCTTGTCGGGGAAATGGTGGTAGAGCGCCGCCGGCGTCGTGTGGATCGCGCGCGCGAGATCGCGGATCGAAACGGCCGCGTAGCCATGTTCAGCGAACAAGACGGTCGCTGCTTCGAGGATCGAAACCTTGCGTTCGGAAAGATGAGGTGCGGTCAGATCGACGCTTGACATCCGGGAATTCCTAACTGAACGTTCGTTTGGGTAGCTAGCGGTGCGATACACCACTGTCAAGACAGAGAGCGGTCTGGCCCGCAACCGCCGACACGAGGGGACAAGAGAAATCGCACGATGTGCCGGCCGATCTGCACCCTATGGTCGAATTGCCATTCCGCAGGATGCATGCCATAGGAAATGAGAAAGCAGTCTTTGTGAAAATTGCCATCTTCACCAACACGTTCAGCCCCCATGTCGGCGGCGTGGCGCGCAGCGTCGGCAGCCTTGCGGATGGGTTGCGCGCGCGCGGGCATCAGGTCTTGATGGTGGCGCCGAAGTTCCCGGATCATGGGGATTCAACCGACCACATCGTTCGTATTCCCGCCTATCAGCAATTTGCCGGCACCGACTTTTCGGTGCCCAGCCCAATCAGTCGGTCACTGATGGGGCGGCTCGACGCGTTCGCGCCGGATATCGTTCATTCACATCACCCGTTTCTGCTGGGCGGCACCGCGCTGCGCGTCGCCGCAGCGCGCAATGCCCCTATCGTCTACACATATCACACGCGCTATGACCTTTATGGCCACTACGTGATCCACAACTCGAATATCACCCGGCGCCTCGCGCTGGGTCTTTCGATCGGTTATTGCAACCTGTGCGACGCAGTGATCGCCCCGAGTAAGAGCATCGCCGCCTTCGCTGCGCTGAACGGGGTGAAGACGATGACGGTGGTCATCCCCACCGGGGTGAACACCGTGCCGCTGGGCGAAACCGACACCGCCCCGCTGCGCGCGCGCTACGCGATCCCGGCCGATGCGTTTGTCGTTGGCCACGTCGGGCGGCTGGCGCAGGAAAAGAACCTTGGCTACCTGACTTACGTTCTGATCCGGTTTCTCCAGGCCGCGCCCGACGCGCATGCGCTCATCACCGGCCATGGCGAGATGAGTGCGCCGATGGCCGCCGCCTTTGCCGAGGCAGGCGTGTCGCGACGGGTTCACATGACCGGGGTCCTCACCGGGGTCGACCTGTCTCGGGCTTACGCAAGCATGGACGTGTTCGCGTTCTCGTCGGTCTCGGAGACACAAGGCTTGGTGCTGATCGAAGCAATGGCCGCCGGCGCGCCGGTTCTGGCGCTCGACGCGCCCGGCGCACGCGATGTGGTCGTCGACCGCGAAAACGGCCGACTGCTGGCGCGCGATGCCTCGACCGAGACCTTCGCCGAAACTCTGGACTGGTTCGCCGCCCGCTCGCCGGACGATGTCGGCGACATGCGGGTCCGGGCGAAATGTACTGCGGCTAAATTTTCGCAGGAAACCACGATCCAGAAAACCCTCGATCTTTACGCGGCACTGATCGAACGTCAGCCAATCCGCCCGTCGATAGAAGACAGCGCCTGGAACGCCGCCAAGCGCCGCCTTGCCGAACAATGGCGCACCGTCGGGCACATGGCCTTTGCGCTCACCGACGCGGTTCTGATGCCGGAGTGGCCAACCGATGAATAGTTGCCCCCAGACTGCCGAAATCGCCGGATCACGAAACCGGGTTCCATGGCCGTCATGCCCTTGATCGCAAGTATCAACGCAATCCTGGCCCGCTTCTCGGGCAATGCCATTGCTTTTGTCTATCAGCTCTGGAGCGCCTCGTGGTCGGTGGACAAGACCGAAATCGCCCGACTGGAAGAGCTGTCGGCGGCGGGTGAAGGCGTAATTCTGGTGTTTTGGCACGGCAAATTCCTGCCGCTGTTTGCGTTGATCGAAGGCCAGCACGCGGTTGTCTTCACCAGCGAAGGGTTTCGCGGTACTGTCATCGCCCGGATCTGCCAGAAATTCGGATATGTGCCTTCGATCCTCCCGCCGGGCGGGCGGGGTGCCGCCTACCGGCACATGATCCGGGAATCGCGGCACGGCAAGACTGTCGCCTTTGCCACCGACGGACCGCTTGGACCGTATCGCCAGGCCAAGCCCGGCGCGGTTCGGATGGCGTCGGAGCTTGGGTTCCTGATCTTGCCGGTTTCGGTCGTGAGTCAGCCCAAGCGGGTGATGGAAAAGCGCTGGGACAAGCGCGAATGGCCGCATTGGGGCGCGACCGTCACGCTTCGGATTGGAGACCCTATTCGCATACCCACCGGCCTGAAGGGGGACGCAGTTCGCAAGTGGACGGCAATCGTGACACGCGCCATTGACGCCAATGAGCACCGCAAGTGAACGGCCGTGGTCAGAGGAAACAGCCGCGCCTGGAAGATGCGCGCAGAGATCAGCGTTTTGTTCCAGCAAATTCAGGTGCCAAAGGCAGCTCAGCTTCGAACACTAACATCAAACTGTGGCGCACCTCGAAAAATCACCGTGACCTTGGCACTGCGGTATGAATGCGGCGATGAACCGGCACTGGGGAAGTCGCGATGGCGTAGATGGGCATTTCGATCTCTCGGACACGCGAGCCTGAACACGAAGAACGTCCCCTGCTGTTCACAACGCTTCGCGCTCGAACGCTTCGACGTCTACAATTACGTAGATCGCACGGCCGCCGATTTTCAGGAGCCGGGGTCCGTCCCCGACCCATCGCCACCGCTCGAGGGTCCTCTTCTGATTTTTCACCGGGCTGTCAGCTCCGTCTGGCTCAAGCAGGTTTCTCTCATCTTCGTCTCCTTTCGCGCAGCCCGCATGGTCGCAAGGGAGTGAAGGGGTCAGGGAAAATGATATGCAAGTCAGATAGTTGCCAGTCTGGTAGTATCTTTGCCTGTTTGATCGCGGTGTTTGTCAAACAAGTTGTCCGCTGTTTTCATGCAGCGTCTCTGATTTCAGGGGCGCAGATTTCGGTTTCTGGGTTGAGCCAGACGGGGCCAACAGGTTGCCAGTTGCGGGTTTTGCCTGAC
>JAHYJF010000207.1 GCA_019428955.1 Burkholderiaceae bacterium | reverse complement strand
ACCGCCACAATGCCTTGCGAAAACCCGGCGAGCAACGCGGCATAGGCGTCGATCGAATTGCGCGACTGCACCAGCAGCGTGTCGCCCGGCTGCACCCCGGCCGCGCGCAGCCCACCGGCAATGCGCAGCGCGCTGTCAAGCAATTCGGGCAACGTGAGCGACCGCGTTTCGTCGCGCACGGTTGCATCCCGCCCCGCGCCATCTGCAGCGGCCACGAAGCTCGACCACAGATCGGCCGTTTGCCAAAAGCCCTGTTGCAACCAGTCTGGTTCGCCTTGCGTGCTCATGGTCTGGTTCCCACCTCGCGCTAGAATATTTCAAAGAGTCCAGCGGCGCCCATGCCGCCGCCCACGCACATCGTTACCACGCCATATTTTGCGCCGCGACGCCGCCCTTCGATCAGCACATGGCCTGCCATGCGCGCGCCACTCATGCCGTAAGGGTGGCCGATCGAAATGGCGCCGCCCGAGACATTCAGCCGGGCGTCCGGAATGCCCAATCGGTCGCGGCAGTAGATGACCTGCACCGCGAAGGCCTCGTTTAGTTCCCAAATGCCGATATCGTCCACTTTCAGCCCGTGGCGCGCCAGCAGTTTGGGCACCGCATAGACCGGGCCGATGCCCATCTCGTCGGGCTCGCAGCCAGCCACCGCCATGCCCAGAAAGCGGCCCAGGGGTGCCAAGCCCTGGCGCGCCGCCTCGGAATCCGACATGATGACGCAGGCGCTGGCGCCATCAGACAACTGGCTGGCATTTCCGGCGGTTACGGTGCCGCCCTCGCGCACCGAATTCAGCGCGGCAAGGCTTTCGGCGGAGGTCTCGGGGCGGTTGCCCTCGTCGCTTGCCAATGTGATGTCGCTGAACGATGCCGCGCCGGTTGCCTTGTCCAGCACCTCCATCCGGGTTGTCATCGGCACGATTTCGGCGTCAAACCGGCCATCGGCCTGCGCGGCGGCGGTGCGGCGCTGGCTTTGCAGGGCATAACCATCTTGCGCTGCGCGCCCGATGCCGTAGCGGTTGGCGACGTTTTCTGCGGTGTCGATCATCTGCGTATATAGGCCCGGCCGCTCGCGCAGAATGACTTCGTCATTCCAGCGATGCAGGTTGTAATGCTTGTTTTGCACCAGGCTGATGCTTTCCACCCCGCCCGCAATGGCGATCGACACATCTCCCGCCGCGACCGCACGCGCCGCATTGGCAATAGCTTGCAGGCCCGAGGCGCACTGCCTGTCGACCGAGGTTCCCGCAACCTGCACAGGGAAGCCCGCACGGATCACCGACTGTCGCGCCACGTTGAAGCCTTGCGTGCCCTGCTGTTGCGCGACGCCCAGAATGACGTCTTCGATCTGCCCCGGTTGCAGCCCGGCGCGCTGCAGCGCATGCTGCATGGCATGGGCCGCCAACGCCGGGGCCGAAGTGGTGTTGAATGCCCCCTTGTAGGCCCGCCCGATTGGCGTGCGTGCAGTCGAGACGATCAGCGCGTTGGTCATGGATCTGCTCCGGTGTTCAGTTTACTATCGACCGCCTAGTCGATTGACTGTTACCGCAGCGACCGCTAGAGTCAACCGCGAAGATGAGGAACAGGCGCATGCTGACAGGAAAGACGGTTTTGGTGACTGGGGCGTCTTCGGGGCTGGGGCGGCATTTTGCCGCTGTGTTGGCGCGGCATGGCGCCTTGGTGGTCGCTGCCGCGCGGCGGGCTGAGGCGTTGGCAAACCTCTGCGACGAGATTTCGGCGGTGGGCGGCAAGGCCGAGTCCCTGACCATGGACATCACCGATGCCGACTCGGTCGCAACAGGGCTGGCCGCGCTGGCGCGCATCGATGCCTTGGTAAATTGCTCGGGCATTACCCAGACAGTGCGGTTCATGGACCAGACCGAAGACGACTGGGCACGCATCATCGAAACCAACCTGACCGGCACCTGGCGGGTTTTGCGAGAGGTTGCGGCGCGGATGGCGGCGACGGGGGGCGGCAGCATCGTCAATATTGCGTCGATCCTCGGGTTGCGGCAGGGCGGGCAGCTGGCTGCCTATGCCACCAGCAAGGCCGCCGTGGTGCAGTTGACGCAGCAGGCGGCGCTTGAGCTGGCGCGCCACGGTATCAGGGTCAACGCGCTGGCGCCGGGCTACATCGAGACCGACCTCAACCGTGACTTTTTCGGGACCGAAGCTGGCCGGGCGCTGATCGCCCGCATTCCACAGCGTCGGCTGGGCAAGCTGGAAGACCTGGACGCGCCGTTGCTAATGCTGGTCGGCGAGGGATCGCGCTACATGACCGGCTCGGTGATCGCGGTCGACGGCGGCCATCTGGTGAGCTCGCTCTGAGCGGCGCCTAATTGGGTGAAATGCGGGCGGTGCCATCGCCTAGATCGACCCAACGCAGGGTGCCCTCGATCACCATGCGGTTCACATGCGCGCGCGCCTCGGAAAAGGCAAAACTGGTCTCGTGTGGCCCGAGCGGCAGACGAAACAGCGCGGGCAGAAGCTCGAACACCGATCGTGGCGCTTCGCTGCAGGCCGCAAGGATGCGGGAAAACCGGTCCTCATGGTGGCGCGCCAATGCCTTCAGGCGCGAATGCAGGCCACGGAACGGCAACTGATGGCCCGGCAACACCAGCACGTCGTCAGAGACTTCGCGGCCGATCATCGCCAGCGACCGCAAATAGAGGCCGAGCGGGTCGCCGTCTGGGTCGGTCGCCCAGACACTAACATTTGGCGTGATATTGGCCAGCACCTGATCGGCGGCAAGAAACAGGCCGTCTGAAGCGCAATGCAGCATCACCTGTTCAGGGGCGTGGCCATCGCCAGTCAGAACCCGAAAGTCACGCTCGCCTATGTGCAGAACATCGCCCGCGACGATCCGCCTGAAGGTATCGGGAAGCGGCTCGACCATCCGCAGATAGCGATGACCGAATTGCATCAAGGTTTCGGCGTGATCACCAAACCCGTGGCGCAAATAATCCAGATGATAGGTTGCCCGGTCCAGTGCATCAGGCGCCAATGATTCGTAAAGACAGGTCAGCCATGCCGTCTGGCTGGTCACCAGAGCCGCCCCGAAACGCGCGCAAAGCCAGCCCGCGAGGCCGATATGGTCGGGGTGCGAATGGGTGACGATCAGCCGGGTCAGCCGCTCGCCGCGCAGCGGTCCCGCCATCAGCGCCTGCCACGCATCGCGCGACGCGTCATCGGCAATGCCTGCATCGATTACGGCCCAGCCATCACCGTCGGCCAACAGGAAAACATTGATATGATTCAGGCGAAAGGGCAGCGGGAAGCGCGCCCAAAGCACGCCCGGAGCGACCTCGATGATCGCCCCCGGATCGGGCGGTTCGGGATAGGGAAAGCTCAGGGTCTTGGCCATGGGGAGCCTTTCAACCGGTTTGACCGCTAGCGCCGCCCGTCGCGTTCGGCTGCGGTCCATGCCAGTTCGGCGGCTTGCCGCGCAAGTTGACCGACCGCAAGTGCGTTCTCGTTTGAGGCCGTGCCTTGCAAGGCCCGGGTATACACGCCTTGCAAGATCGCCGCTGTGCGAAACAGCGAAAACGCGATGTAATACTGCCAATGGTCGATGCCTTTGCGCCCGGTTCGCTCGCAATAGGCCGCGACATATTCGGCCTCGGACGGAATGCCGTGGTCGCGCGGCAAGCCGAGCAGGCCACCGATGCCCGGAAAGTCTGGAGGCACGTTCCAGGGCAGGCAATTATAGGCGAGGTCCGGCAAGGGGTGACCGATCGTCGCCAATTCCCAATCCAGCACACCCAGAATGCGTGGTTCGGTCGGGTGGAATACCATGTTCTCGGCGCGAAAATCGCCGTGGTTGATCGCTGCCTCATCGCCTTCAGGCAAATTGCGCGCCAGCCAGGGCATGACCCTGTCCATCGCCGCAATGGTCTGGGTCCTGGTCGCGTCATAGGCGCGCGACCACCGCGCAACCTGGCGTTCGACGTAGCCTGTCGGCTTGCCGAAGCCTTCCAGCCCGATCGCGCGCCAGTCAACCTTGTGCAGCGTTGCGAGTGTCTGGTTCACGGTGTCGTAAATCTCGGCCCGCCCGGCTGGCGACAATTCGGGCAGGCGCAGGTCACGGAAAACCCGGCCCTCCAGCCCCTCCATGACATAGAAGGCGGTGCCGACGATGGCGTCATCTTCGCAATAATGCAGCATCCTGGGCACTGGCACGTCGGTGCCCGCCAGCGCCCTCATCACACTGTATTCCCGGTCCACGGCATGCGCGGAAGGCAACAACACGCCCGGCGGCCGCTTGCGCATGACAAAGGCACGCCCGCCGCTTTCGATCAGGAATGTGGGGTTCGATTGGCCGCCGCGAAACTGGTGGATGGTGGCGTCCGGCCCGACGCCAGGCACGGTGTTGGCCAGATAGTCCAGCAGCCTCGGCTGATCAATTTCATGCCCGGGCCGGACCGGCGTGGTCTCAGAGCGCAAACCCATTCGCGTTACCACGGCTTTTCTGGCAGTTCGCGGCGCAATTCCAGCTTGGCCACGGTGCGAAGGTGCACCTCATCCGGGCCGTCGGTCAGGCGCACGGCGCGCGCAAATGTCCACGCCGCCGCCAGACCGGTATCCTGGCAGACCCCGGCGCCGCCGTGCACCTGAATGGCGCGGTCGAGCACCCGGAACGCCATGTTGGGTGCCACCACCTTGATCTGGGCAATTTCGGATCGCGCGGCCTTGTTGCCGACCGTATCCATCATATGCGCCGCATGCAGCGTCAGCAGCCGCGCCTGATCGATCTCGATCCTGCTCATGGCAATAGCTTCCTGCACCATACCCTGTTCGGACAGGGGCTTGCCAAACGCCACGCGCTGCCGGGCGCGCGCGATCATCGCCTCCAACCCACGCTCGGCGACGCCGATCATTCGCATGCAATGGTGGATGCGCCCCGGCCCCAGTCGGCCCTGGGCAATCTCGAAGCCGCGCCCTTCGCCCAAAAGCACATTCGCGGCTGGCACGCGCACATTCTTGTAGTCGATCTCGAAGTGGCCATAGGGTGTGTGTTCATATCCGAACACCTTGAGCGAGCGCACCAGCGTCACCCCAGGCGCATCCTTGGGCACCAGAATCATCGAATGCTGCGCGTGACGCGCGGCCTCGGGGTTGGTCTTCGCCATGACGATCAAAAGCGTCGTGCGGTTGTCACCGGCACCCGATGTCCACCACTTGCGCCCGTTCAGCACATAATCGCCGCCATCGCGCACTGCGGAGAGGCTGATGTTGGTGGCATCCGACGAAGCAACATCGGGTTCGGTCATCGAAAACGCCGACCGGATCGTGCCATCCAGCAACGGTTGCAACCAGCGCGCCTTGTGCTCTTCGCTGCCATATCGTTCAAGGATTTCGATATTGCCGGTGTCTGGCGCGGCGCAGTTGAACACTTCGGGCCCGATGTAGGACCGCCCCATGAGTTCGCAGAGCGGCGCATATTCGAGGTTGGTCAGCCCGGCGCCGAGGTGGCTTTCCGGCAGGAACAGGTTCCACAGGCCTTCGGCCCTGGCCTTCGCCTTGAGCTCTTCCATCACCTGCGGGCTGTCCCATCGGTCCGCGAGCTCGCGCTGCTGCGCAAAGTAGACCGATTCGTTTGGCATGACGCTTTCTGTCATGAAGTCGCGGACGCGTTTCTGCAGCTCGATCGAGCGTTGGCTGAACGGGAACATCGCTGATTCCTCCGGGTGGCTGGCCTCGTTTGTTGGTGTCGAACCTAGACATAAAATAACCGCCCGTCCAGTCGGTTGTTTTAATTTGCCGACTACACCTCGGCTCGCGCATCGAAAAAGGCAGGGCAACTGCCCTGCCCCATTCGCAGCAAGCGCGCCATGCTACATGCGGCTAAGCGCGTCGCGTCCACCCAGAAGCATCGCCAGGATCACGCCGACCGCCGTGACCCCGGTCATGATCAGGGCGATGGCCGCCACCACCGGGTAGCCGCCATTCTGCCAGTAATCGAACAAGGCGGTGCCCATGACCTGGTTGCGCGGCGTCCGGATCAGCACAGATGCGGTAAACTCATGCGTGAGCAGCACGAACATCAGCGCCGCCGCGCCGCCGAGCGTTGATCGCATCAGCGGCAGCGTCACCCAAAGATCCGTCTTCAGGTAGTTCGCGCCGCAGACCCGCGACGCTTCGATATAAGCCGATCCCAGCTGCATCATGCCGGAAAGCTGCATTCGCGTGGTGAAGGGCAGCATCAGCGTGACGTAGACGATGACGATCAGCCAGCGGCTGCCATAAAGCACCAGCGGCGGTGTCGAATAGGCCAACAGAAACCCGACTCCAAAGATCACC
>JAHYJF010000206.1 GCA_019428955.1 Burkholderiaceae bacterium | reverse complement strand
AGCCAAGATGCGGCGAGATCGTCACGTGGGGCAGGGCCAGGAGCAGGTCACTGGCGGGCAACGGCTCGGTGGCGAAGACATCGGCGGCGGCGAGATGCTTGGCGCCGGCCAGGATCAGGGCCCAGGTCTGCTCGGCGGTGCAGGCCTTGACCGGCCCGCCGGGAGTATTCGAAACCACTACGCCCCGCGGGGCAGGAGAGGCGCTCGCGCATCAGGCAGATGGCGTCGAAATCGCGCAGCCCATCCGCAGCGGCTTCGAGGCTCGCGAACGGTTGTTCGAACACCACGACCTCGGCGCGCTTGCGCACCGCCGACCAGTCGGCTCCAGCCAGTGCCGCGCCTTCTTAATCGTCACTGATGGCAATGCGAATCCTGCTCACATCTTCTCCGTCAATGCCGCTGGTCATCGCTGCTCAAGGCGATCCGTTCTGCGCTAGCGCCGCGCGCCGCCTGATGCGCCGGCCGAGGAAAACGTATACCAGCGGTGGTGTGCCCAGGGCCAGTCCGACCAGCGACAGCTGCAAGTGGCTCAGGCCGATTTCTCCCCCTCCCGGCGCAGCAAAGAACAGTCCCGCGAAGAACAGCAGCGTCCGACCGAGCCAGTCGATCGGCCGGTCGTTGAACCTGCCGAATCCGGCGGCATAGCCCTGCAGGGCCGCGCCGATCATATAGATTCCGAGCACCGCGGTCAGCACCACCACGATCACTTCCAGCGGCTCCCCCCGGCCGATCAGTGCCGGATTGAGGACGAAGAAGAACGGCAGGAAGTAGATGATGCTGCCCAGCCGCATCGCCGCAAAACCGGTGCGCATCGGTCCCGATCCGGCGAGCGTTCCCGCCGCGAAGGCTCCCAGCGCGACCGGAGGCGTGATGAACGACACCATTCCCCAGTACATGATGAACAGGTGAACCGCCAGCGGATCGAGGCCGGCCTTGGTGAGTGCCGGTGCGACCACGATCGCCAGGAAGATGTAGCACGCCGTTACCGTCATGCCCATGCCAAAGATGAAGCTCGTGATCGCCGCCATCACCAGCAGTGCGATGACCGAATTGCCGGCTATGAACACCAGGTCGTTGACCAGCGTGCCGGCCAGTCCGGTTGCCGAGAAGGCGCCTACGATCAGGCCCACCCCGAGCAGCACCGAAACCAGTTCAGCCAGCGAGCGTCCGATCGCCAGCACCAGGGTGGCCGCGCTCGCCAGCGTCAAGCGCGTCTCGCGCGAGAACTGATTGATGACCAGAAGCAAGGCCGTGGCGTAGAACGGCGCCAAGGTTTCCTGGCGAAAATACATCATCACCCAGATCAGCAGCGCGAATACGAAGAGGTATTGCCAGCCGCCCGCGAGGGTCTCCCCCAGCCGGGGCAATTCCTCGCGGCTCAGCCCCTTGAGCCCGCGGCGCGCCGCATAGGCGTCGAGTTGCACGAACAGCGCGAAGTAGTAAAGCAGCGAAGGAACGGCCGCCGCCAGGGCTATCTGCGCGTAGGGCATTCCCAGGAAAGACGCCATCACGAAGGCGGTGGTGCCCATCACCGGCGGCATCAGCACCCCGCCGGTCGACGCGCAGGCCTCGGTCGCCCCCGCGTACTCCTTGCTGAATCCGGTGCGCTTCATCGCGGGTATCGACACCACCCCCGTGGTCAGCACGTTCGAGATGACGCTGCCGCTTAGCGAACCCATGAACCCGCTGGCAAAGATCGACACCTTGGCTGCGCCGCCGCGGTAGCGTCCAACCAGGGCCAGCGCCAGGTCATTGAAGAATTTCCCGCCGCCGGTGTACTGAAGCACCGAGCCGAAGATGATGAAACCGACGACGATCTCGCCGAAGGCACGCATCGGAATGCCGAACGAACTCTCGCTCGAAATGATGTGAAAGACGATGGTGTCGCTTATCGGACGCGCGATCCCCGAAATCGGCCCGGGCAACAGGTCGTTGAAGACCGGGTACAGCGAGAAGATCACCACGATGGTGAAGATCACCAGTCCGCCGGTGCGGCGCGTCGCTTCCAGTATCGTCAGCCACAGCACGTAGGACATCACCTGCGCGGCAACCGGAGCGCCGTATTCCCAGCCGCCCATCAGGCTCTCTTCCCCCGTCCAGACAAAATAGCCGGCGGCAGCGAGGGCGAGCAGCGCCAGGGTCAGGTCGTACCAGGGCGCCCCCTGCGGAGCTGCGCGCTTGGTGGCAGGAAACGCGCAAAACGTCAGCGCCAGGAACATCCCGGCCAATCCGTAGAGATAGCGGTTCTCCAGCACCACGATGCCGAAGAGCCGGAGGTTGAACAGTTGGTTGACCGCAAGCGCTATTGCCGCGAGCGTCGCCACGATCAGGATCGGGCGCAGCCAGCCGGGAGGAGTTCGATAGCGCAGTTCGTCGCTGATGCGCGCCATTGCGACGCGCAGTTCGGCATCGGTCTGATCGGCTGGAGCCGGCACCTCGGCCGGTGTCACGGAGTTGCCGGACTGAACCATTAGGCTTGATGCTCCCGGGAGCTGGAATCGGCATGTTCGGTGCCGCGCCGAGTGTTGTTGGCGCGGCAAGCACAACGGCCGCCGGCACGATCGGTACCGGCGGCCGCAGTGCAATCAGGTCTAGCGATAGACTACCGGCAGGCCTGCGGCTTCGAGCCGCTTGGCACGAACCGCCATCCAGTTCTTGCTGAATTGGTCGTCGCCAACCTTGCTCGCGACTGCCTCGGCCCACGCCGCTTTCAGGACCTGCTGGCGCTTGACGAGGTTATCGTTGTGCTTCTGGTGAGTGTCGGTCCACTTGCCGATTTCCTTGAAGTAGCGGATCGCGCCATCGTGATACGGGACGGCCCACTCGAAGCGCTGGCGTTCGAGCGCCCAGCCGTTGATCCCGGGTGCAGAACCCTGGTATTTCGGGTACAGGGTCACCATGGCCTTGGTCATGTTGTAGGCCAGCTCAGCGTTCTGGTCGGCGTACGCGATCAGGATCGGATACGGATAGGCGGCGCCTTCGTTGGGTTTCTCCTTCGACAACCCCGCGCCTTCGGTCGCGACGTTGGGCACGAAGAACGGCGCCTTGTCCTGAAGACGCTTCCAGCCTTCCTTGTCGTTATGGGGCAGTGGCGGCCAGAAGATGCCGCGCGGCGAAGCCTCGAGCTGATAGGCCTTGCCGGAGGTCGTGGTCGCGAACGCCGCATCGACCTGATTGTTGATGATGCCATCCCATGACTGTCCGAAGCCCGGGAACTCGACCTTCTTGACGTCGTCCCAGCTCAGGTTGGCAAACGTGAGGATGGCGGTGACGTTCTCGTTGAGCGACGGGGAACCAAGGATGTAGGCGACGCGCTTGCCGCGCAAATCGGCGAAGTTCTTGATCCCAAGGTCGGCGGCGACGCCCACCGTCAGGTTGCTGTCGGCATTGGCGGTCATCAAGACGCGCACTTCCTGCGGACCCCAGGTCTTGGCGCCAAAGTCGAGCACCCCTTCCTGCGCCAGATAGCTGGCGCCCACGCCGGTGGCCGAGAACTGTACCTGCCTGGCCCGAAGCGGTACCTGCCGCGAGACATCGTTCTTGCCCGGGAGCACCCTGAGGTCGACCTTGAGTTCGTTCTTCAGGGCCGAGCCGATCGCCACCGCCTGGTTATAGCCTGCCGAACCAACGTCGTAGGCCGTCCATGAGATCTGCGCCGGCAGCGTCACCTGCGCCCATGCCACTTGCCCGACGAAGGCTGCCGCAACTACGCCGATGCATCCCGCCGATTTCAACTTGATTTTCATCTGATCTCCCCCTGATTGCCCGCCAGCGACGGGTCATTGCTGGATATCGCGCCCCGTGTTTCAGAGAGCGATTAGCATTTCTGGGCGCTTGCGAGACGTGTCGGCGCCCTGGCCGGTAGCATACTACGATCTTTCGCCGCTACCACGAACACCTTGAAAGGCACACCGATGACACGACGTTGCGCAGACTTGCTGATCGATTGCCTGGTGGCCCACGGCGTGCCACGGGTCTTCTGCGTCCCCGGCGAGAGCTTTCTCAGCGTGCTCGACGCCCTGCACCAGCGCGACGAAATCGCCACCATCACCTGCCGCCATGAAAGCGGCGCGGCGCTGATGGCGCTGACTCACGCCAAGCTCACGGCGGCGGTCGGGGTGGCCTTCGTCAGCCGCGGCCCAGGCGCGACCAATGCCGCGATCGGCGTGCACCTGGCCGAGCAGGATGCCAGCCCGCTGGTGCTGTTCATCGGCCACGTGCCGCGCCACGAAATCGGCCGCGGCGCCTTCCAGGAAGTCGACTACGCCAAGACCTTCGCCGATCTCGCCAAGTGGGTCGCGGTGGTGCACGACGCAGAACGCCTGCCCGAGATCGTTGCCCAGGCTTTTACCATCGCGCTCAGTCCGACGCCGGGGCCGGTCATCGTGGTCCTGCCCGAGGACGTGCTCGACGAACCAACCGCTGCCGCGGTGGTGGCGCCGCGTCCGCTGCTGGGCATCGGCAGCGCGCCAAGCATGGCGGCCGCCATTGCGCCCTTGCTGGCGCTCGCCGAGCGTCCGCTGCTGGTGGTCGGGGGCGCGTTTGCCAGCGCTGACGCACGCGCCGTATTGCAGCGCTCGGCCGAGGTGTTGCGCTTGCCGGTGGTGCTGACCTTCAAGCGCCAGGACCAGTTCCCCAACGCTCATCAGCTCTACGGCGGACACCTCGGTTTCAAGATCGCACCCGACCAGGTCGCGCTCTACGAGGAGGCCGATCTGGTGCTGGCGATCGGCACCCGGCTCGGCGAGGTAAGCACCCAGGGCTATCGCTTCCCGCACGCGCCCGATCCGCGCCAGACGCTGGTCCATGTCCACGACGATCCACAAGTGCCCGGACGGGTTATCGCCGCCCACCATCCGGTGCTCGCCGATCCGGTCGCCTTCCTGGCCGAACTGGCGGCGATCGATGCCGGTACCGTGCTGCCCGCTGTGTCCGGAGCGCGCGACGACTGGATCAAGCGCATCCACGGTTATGTCAGCGCGCTCCGGCCGTGGCAGCCGCCGGCCGATGGCTCGCTCGACATGGGCGCGGTCGTTGCCGCACTGGACGAGGGCCTGGACGAAGATGCGGTGCTGATAACCGACGCCGGCAACTTCTCGGGCTGGCTCCACCGTCATTTCGCGTTCTCCGGCCACCACCGGCTGGTGGGCGCGATCGGCGGCGCGATGGGGCTGGCGATGCCGGCCGCGGTCGCCACCGGGTTGCTCTACCCCCAGCGCCAGGTGGTTACGATGATCGGCGACGGCGGTTTCCTGATGACCGGCGCGGAACTGGCCACGGCTATCCAGTACGGCGTGCCCGTGAAGGTGTTCGTTTGCAACAACGCCAGCTACGGAACCATCCGGATGCACCAGGAACGCAGCTACCCGGGACGCAACCACGGCACCGACCTGCACAACCCCGATTTCGCGGCGCTGGCCCGCGCCTACGGTGCGACGGGGCTGCGCATTGCCAGCCTGGCAGAAGCCTTGCCGATAACCCGCGAAGCGCTGGCGTGCCCCGGTCCGGTAGTGGTCGAAGTGATGTGCGCGCTCGAACACATCAGCACGTTCGCGACCATCAGTGCCTTGCAGCGCTCGGCGCGCTCCTAGGAATCAGGCCCGCGCGCCGGGCTTGGTGACGACCTCCCAAGCGCGGATTTCACCCGGCACCAGGTAAAACAGGGGGTGGGGATCGGGGCGGTCGATCGCGCGGCAACTTTCCAGGCGCGCCGGGTCCCGGGCCGCGAGCTTGGCGCACAGGTGTTGCCATTCGTAGTCGAGCTGCCCGCTGGTCTCCGCGATTGGCGCGACCGGCACCGGCTGGGCGGGAATCTTGGTCGCGTCGAAGCTGTAGCCGCGTTGCACCGCCTCGGCGAGGACGCAGCGCAGGTACTCGCAGACCGCCGCCACCGGCTGCTGGTGGGCGCGAAAGCGCACCAGCTGGGGATGATTGCGATAGCCCTTGGTCTTGCCTTCGAGGACCGCCTTGGCAAGCAGCGCCTCGCGCCACAGCGCGACCAGTCCTTTCGCGTCGAGGAAACGGGGATGTACTGTCCAGAGTCGCATTTAATCTCCTGCTGCCCGCCTCGGCTCAAAGCTTCAGTTTCAGGCCTACGTGGCTGGAGGCGTAGCCCAGCTTCTCGTAGAACCGGTGGGCGTCGCGGTGGCGCTTGTCGCTGGTCAGCTGCACCATTGCGCAGCCCGCCAGGCGGAAAGTCGTCGCCATCTTAGTGCCCTCGGGGATGGAGCCTGCCGCCGGTGGTCAGTCGAAGCTGTCGCCGACGATCGCGTCGATCCGCGCGAGCACCTCGGCCGTGAGCTTGGGCACCACGGCCAGCGCCTTCATGTTCTCGCTCACCTGG
>JAHYJF010000205.1 GCA_019428955.1 Burkholderiaceae bacterium | reverse complement strand
CTTCGAAAATTTTCGCCGCGCCCAGAGCGATTTCGCGGCTGCCAAGCAGATGCTCTCCGACCCGGAAATGGCCGAATTTGCCGCCGAGGAATGCGTCCGCGCCAGCGACCGCAGCCAGGCCGAAGTCGCCACTCTGGAACGACTGATGCTGCCCAAGGACCCCAACGACACCCGCAACGTCTTCCTCGAGATCCGCGCCGGTACTGGCGGCGACGAGTCGGCGCTCTTTGCCGGCGACCTGCTGCGGATGTACACCCGTTACGCCGAGTTGCAGGGCTGGAAGGTCGAACTGATTTCCGAGAGTGCCTCGGAACTGGGCGGCTATCGCGAGGTGATCGTGCGCATCAGCGGTGATTCGGTCTTCGAGAAGCTCAAGTTCGAGTCGGGCGTACACCGCGTGCAGCGCGTTCCCGAGACCGAGGCCCAGGGGCGAATCCACACCTCGGCCTGCACGGTCGCAGTGCTGGCGGAGGCTGACGAAGTCGGCGACATCGAGGTCGACCCCGAAGACCTGCGTATCGACGTCTTTCGTTCCTCAGGGGCCGGCGGACAGCACGTCAACAAGACCGAATCGGCGGTGCGCATCACCCACCTGCCGAGCGGCATCGTGGTCGAGTGCCAGGACGATCGTTCCCAGCACCGCAATCGTGACCGGGCGATGACGGTGCTGCGGGCACGGCTGCTCGACCGGCATACCCGCGAGGCAAACGAGAAGGAAGCGGCGCATCGCAAGTCGCTGGTCGGCTCGGGCGACCGTTCGGAGCGCATCCGTACCTACAACTTTCCCCAGGGTCGGGTAACCGACCATCGGATCAACCTGACGCTCTACAAGATCGACCGGATCATCGGCGGCGAACTCGACGAGATCATCGACGGCCTGACCAACGCCCACCAGGCAGAACTGATGGCTGAACTCGATGAAACCGGTGCCTGACCAGGGCTTGAAGTTGCCGATCACCCACGACCAGCTGATCAGGGACTGTCAACTACCGCGACTCGAGGCGCGCGCCTTGCTCGAGCACGCCAGCGGCCAGCGCCGCGAATGGCTGATCGCCCACGGTGACGAGCCGGTCGCTGCCGCCGTCATCGCCACCTTCGCCGCCCTGGCGCAAGGCCGCAGGGCCGGCCAACCACTGGCCTATCTGGTCGGCGGGTGCGAGTTCCGCGGCCACCACTTCGCGGTCAGCGAGGATGTACTGATCCCGCGCACCGACACCGAGACCATCGTCGACTGGGCCCTGGAACTGGCGCCGCCAGCTGCGCGGGTGATCGATCTGGGCACCGGCAGCGGGGTGATCGCGATTTCGCTCGCCCTCGCGCGTCCGGACCTGGAAGTTTGGGCGACCGACATTTCGCCGGCAGCACTGGCACTGGCAGCGGGCAATGCTGCCTGGCTGCTCGCCACCACCGGCAGCGATCAAGACGCGATCACCTGGCGCGAGGGCACGTGGTGGGCTGCGATCGAGCCCGGCGGGCGTTTCGACCTGGTGGTCTCGAATCCGCCCTATATCAGGGCAGCCGATCACCATCTGACCCAGGGCGACCTGCGTTTCGAACCGCGGGCGGCCCTCACGCCTGGCCCGGAAGGCACCGAAGCGCTCGCCGTCCTGATTGACGGCGCCCCCGGGCACCTCACCCCAGGGGCCTGGCTGATCGTCGAACACGGCTTTGACCAGGGCGAAGCGGTGCGCTCCCGCCTGGCTGCCAGGGGCTTCGAGGCGATAACTTCCCGGCGCGACACGGCCGGGCACGAGCGGGTCACGGGCGGCCGATGGCCCGGCGTTTGACGGCCCCGGCCGGACGTTCCTAGAATCAATGTTCACAGGGGATGTCCAAGATGGAAGTTAAGGAATTCATCCAGCGCACGGTCAGCGATAACCCGATCGTGCTGTTCATGAAGGGGTCTGCACAAGCTCCGCAGTGCGGGTTCTCGGCGCGCACCGTGCAGATCCTCGACGCCTGCGGCGTCGACAACCTGGTCACCGTCAACGTGCTCGAAGACGACGAGGTGCGCCAGGGGGTCAAGGAATACTCCAATTGGCCGACGATCCCGCAGCTCTATATCGGCGGCGAATTCATCGGCGGTTCGGACATCATCTACGAGATGTATCAGAGCGGGGAACTGCAGAAGCTTATCGCCGGCAGCATGCCACCAGCCTAGCCCCCGCTGGCTTCCTGCGCCGCCCTGGCGCGCGCTGCCAGGCGCACGAAGGCTTCGTGGGTCGACGGGAATGGAGCGCCGCCCGAGGTGGCCGTCACCGCCTCGAACAAGGCGGTGCCGCGCAATTTGTCGAGCACCGGGCCACGCATCTGCGCGAAATGCAGCTCCAAGCCCTGAGAGCGCACGTGTCGTTCGAGACCCTCGAGCATCTTCAGCGCGGTGCCGTCGATATGGATTACCGACGAGAGTTCCAGCACCAGGTGGCGGGCGCGGGGATGATGCGCGATCTCCAGGCGGATGCGCTCGTCGATCGGCACCGAGTTGCCGAAATGCAGGTTCTCGTCCACCCGCAAGGCCAGGATGCTGTCATCGGTCTCGACCGAGTGGCGGGCGACGTTGCGGAAATGTTCGGTGCCCGGGACGCGCCCGACCACTGCGATATGGGGGCGGCTGCTGCGCCATAGCAGCGCAGCCAGCGTGAGCCCGACCCCGATCGATATGCCCGCCTCGACCCCAAGCAGGATGACGCCGAGCGCAGTTCCCAGCCAGGCAAAGCCGTCGGCCCGATCGTATTTCCAGTCGCGCCGCAGCGCCTCGAGATCGATCAGCGACAGCACGGCGATGATGATCGTCGCCGCGAGCGCCGTGCGCGGCACTCGTTCGAACACCGCGGTGAAGCCGACCACGATCAGGGCGGTGATCCCGGCCCTGACCACTCCGGCGAGCGGGGTCCGGGCGCCGGCACTGAAGTTCGCCACCGACTGCGACATACTGCCGGCAACCGGGAATGCTCCCGATAAGGCGCTGAAGAGATTGGCCACGCCCAGCGCGCGCAACTCGACGTTGGGGTCGATTCGTTCCAGGCGGCGCTGGGCCAGCGAATGGGCGATCGAAACGCTCACCACGAACCCCATCAGCCCGATCACCAGGGCCGACATCAGCAGCCGGGCGGTATTGGCCACCGATGGCAGCTCGAGGTGCAGCACCGGCAAGCCCTCCGGGATATTGCCGACCACCGCCACGCCCTCGCCGTGGTCAAGATCGAGCAGGACCACCGCGACGGTCGCCAGCGTCAATACCAACAGTGGCACCAATCTGGTCAGCAGTTCTGCCAGCGGCCGGCGCAACCCGGCCCTTTCGAGCCAGTACGCCATCGAACGGCGCGCCCACCACAGCAGCGGTAACGCCAGCCCACCCAAGGCCAGCGTCGCCGGGTTGAGATCCCGGACCTGTTCGAACAGCGAGGCTCCCAGGTCGAACGCAGTCTGGCCATGTGGCGTGATCCCCATCAAGGGCCCAAGCTGTCCGACCAGGATCAGCAGCGCTGCGCCGGAAACAAAGCCGCTGATCACTGGTTCGCTCAACAACTGCGCCAGGAATCCCAGTCGCAGCACTCCGAGCGTGAACAGCGCCACGCCCGAAAGCAGCGCGAGGATCACAGCGAGCGCGATGTACTCGGGGCTCCCGGGCACGGCCAGCGGGCCAATCGTACCGGCCGTCATCAGTGCGACCACCGCAACCGGTCCGATCGCCAGCGTCATGCTCGAGCCGAGCAGGGCGTAAGCGAGCAAAGGCAGGATGCTGGCGTAGAGCCCGAGCTGGGCCGGCAGCCCGGCGAGCACGGCATAGGCCAGGCATTGCGGCACCACCATCAGGGTCACCACCAGCCCGGCGATTGCGTCCTGAAGCAGCCATTCGCGCTGGTAGCGGAGCATCCAGTCGGGCAGCAGCTGCCTGACCGACCCCAGAATTTGACTTAGTTTGTACACAGCGCCAAGTATAGGGATGGTTGGCCCCCGACCGGTACAATTGGCGACATGGGACAGCGACGATTGATCCTGGCGATTTCCGGAGCCTCCGGCGCTTCGTATGGAATGCGCCTGCTCGAACTGCTGCACGAGCAGCCGGTGGAAACCCATCTCGTCGTTTCACCCTCCGGGTGGATCAATGTTGCCCATGAGACCGGTCGCGAGCGCGCCAGCCTCGAGGCATTGGCCAATTTCGTCCACGACCCGCGCGATCTCGGCGCCACCATCGCCTCGGGATCGTTCGGCACCGCGGCAATGATCGTCGCGCCGTGCTCAATGAAAACCCTGGCATCGATAGCCCACGGTTTCGCCGACAACCTCATAACCCGCGCCGCCGACGTCACGCTCAAGGAACGCCGCCGGCTGGTGCTGATGGTGCGCGAGACTCCGCTGCACCTTGGGCACCTGCGCAACATGACCGCCGCAACCGAGATGGGTGCGGTGATCTTCCCGCCAGTCCCGGCTCTCTACCACCGCCCGCAGACGATCGCCGAGATGATCGACCACACCTGCGCCAGGGCACTGGCCCTGCTCGACATCGGGGTCGCAGCCGCGGCGCATTGGGGCGGATTGCCTGAGCCCGGGGGCGGCCCAACCATCGGAGGGCAAGCATGAAAATACTGGTCGGAATCGACGGTTCGAAGAACGCGCTTCGGGCGCTCCGCTTCGCCATCAGGCTGCTGCGCCGGATCGAAGGCCGCCATCGTTCCATCGTCATGCTGAGTGTGCACGACGACACCGCGCTGCGCGCGGCCAGCCATTTCGTCGGGAACGAGGCGGTTGACGACTACTTGAGCGACCTGTCGCAGGCCGACCTCGCGCCGGCGATCGCCTTGGCGGCCAAGTCAGGCCTGAACTACGAGGCCATCGAGGGCCGGGGCCCGCTGGCGTCGACCATCTTCGATACCGCCAAGGCAGGGAAATGCGACCTGATCGTGCTCGGCTCGAAGGGCCGCTCGGGCATCAAGGACCTGCTGCTCGGTTCGGTCGCCCAGCGCGTCGCCGCCATCTCCAACGTCCCGGTGACGCTGGTCAGGTAGCAGCGCCGCCGATAAAGCCGGTTGGCAAAGGAAGTCATGATGAGAATCCTCCTGGTCTGGTGCATTAACGCAGCCAGCCTGCTGCTGCTGCCGATGATCATGCCGGCGGTACATGTCGCGAGCTTCGGCACCGCGCTGGTGGTGGCCGTGGTGCTGGGGCTGCTCAACGCCGTGCTGCGTCCGGTGCTGATCGTGCTCACGCTGCCGATCAACCTGCTCACCCTGGGACTCTTCATCCTGGTGATCAACGGCCTGATGTTCTGGCTCGCCGCCAACTTCCTCGAGGGTTTCTCGGTGAGCAACTTTGGCTGGGCGATCGGCGCCGCCCTGCTCTACAGCCTGGTCAGCTGGGCGCTGAGTTCACTGCTGATGCCGTCTTCGCGCCCGGTCCAACGCGGGCGCCCCTAGAAACCGACTGCCTGCCCGTCGCGGCGGTGATCGGAACCAGCCGCGTAGCCTGCGCCCAGATCGTCCGAAAGCCGCGCGATCGCCTGGGCACTGCCGAAATCGAGGCTGTCGGCCGGCATCACGGTGACCTCGTGGCCCAATCGCTCTAGCCCCCTGACGGTTTCCGCAGCCACTCCCGCCTCGACGGTCAGCGCCCCCTGGTCGTTGATCCGCCAGCGCGGCGCGTCGGACGAGGCCTGGACGTTGCTGCCGTCATCGATGAAGCGCATCGCCACCTGCAGATGTCCCTGCGGCTGCATATTGCCGCCCATCACCCCGAAGGCCATCACCGGCTCACCGTCGCGGCTGAGGAATGCCGGCAGGATGGTGTGGAACGGACGCTTGCGCGGTCCCACCTGGTTGGGGTGTCCGCTCGCCAGCGAAAAACCGGAGCCGCGGTTGTGGAGCGCTATCCCGGTGCCCGGCACCACCACGCCCGAACCGAAGCCGCGGTAGTTGGACTGGATCATCGAGACCATGCGGCCCTGGGCGTCGGCCGCACATAAGTAGACCGTCCCGCCGCTGGCGGGCGCCCCAGCCCCGTAGCGCCCGGCGCGCCGGGGATCGATCAGCCGGGCGCGCTGCGCGAGGTAGCTGTCGTCCAGCAGCGCCGCGGTGCTCACCCGCATGTGGGCGGGATCGGCGACGTGGGCGGCGCCATCGGCAAAAGCGAGCCGCATCGCCTCGACCTGCAAGTGCAGGCGCTCGGCGGAGTCGGGCCGGGTTGCCGCGACCGGCAGATGAGATAGCATTCCAAGCGCCATCAACGCGGTGATCCCCGCGCCGTTGGGCGGAATCTCGTGGAGCGTATGACCGTGGTATTGGTGGGCCAGCGGCTCGACCCAGTCGACGCTATGGCTAGCCAGGTCGTCCTCGTCGATGGCCCCACCGGTCTGGCGGGCGAACTCGGCTAT
>JAHYJF010000204.1 GCA_019428955.1 Burkholderiaceae bacterium | reverse complement strand
CAACGGTGCAAATCAGTTGCCACGCGTCATCGAAGGCGTCAAATTCACCGACGGGGTCGCCAATACCGATCCCGCCAAAACCAGCGCCGCTTGATCAGGTGCCGTCACCCAGATTCATGCATAGCTCCAACATTGATCACCAGCAACCTGCCATTCGACGAATGGACGGAAACCTTTGGCTCAGAGCGCCTGACTGGCGCGCTGCTGGATCGACTGACCCACCACGTGAACATCCTTGAGATGAACGGCGAAAGCTATCGCCTCGGCCAGAGCAAGGCCCGCCAAGACAAGGCGTAACCCAACACCAACATCGCAGGTATTTGGCCCTCACGGGCCAAAGCATCCGGGCAACCGCCAGCTCTATGAAAAGCGCGGCCGCCCGGATGCTGGCGCACACTCATGCGGCAATCGCGCTCACCCCAAAGTGGCAACATTTTGCGCTGCCCTTTGGCTCACTTTTACTCTGCCGTTGACAATCCGATGAACCCACCCCGATCCGAGGGCTTCGTCCGCATGCCGGACGCCGAGTTCGAGGCCATCCTGACCCGCGCGGCCGAGGAAGGCGCGAAGCGCGCGCTCGCCGATGTCGGTCTCGACGGCGACGAGGCCGCGCTCGACATCCGCGATCTGCGCTCCCTCGTGGATTGCATCCGACTGGTACGCCGCACCGCCATGCAGACCGCCGTCCGCATGATCACCACCGGCGTCATGCTGGCGCTGCTCGCGGGCATCGCCATCAAGCTGAAGATCTTCGGCGGCGGCCCTTAGCCGCGCCCCATCCCCATTCATCAGCCCGCAATGACCCGCCCCCGAGGCGGGTTTTTTCGTTTCGGAGGAACCTCATGACTACTACCTTCCACCGCCATTGGCGCGACGTGCCGGAGAGCGCCTGGCGCTGGCCGAACTTCTCCCCCGCCGAGATCGCCTGCAGAGGCACCGGCAAGCTGCTCGTCAACGAACCCGCGCTCGACAAGCTGCAGGCGCTGCGCGACCGGCTGGGCAAGCCACTGATCGTCCGCTCCGCCTATCGCAGTCCCGAGCACAACCGCGCCGTGGGCGGCGCGACCCGCTCCAAGCACCTCGACGGCGCCGCCTTCGACATCGCGATGACGAACCACGACCCGGCGGCCTTCGAGGCGGCGGCACGGGCGGTCGGGTTCCTCGGCTTCGGCTTCTATCCGCGCTCGGGCTTCATGCACATCGACCTTGGCCCGGCACGCGAATGGGGCGAGCGGTTTCCGCCCCGCGCCACGGCATTTGCGCCGGACGCGCGCCCCGCCCGCGAGGTGCTGGCCGAAAGCCGCACGCTCAAGGGCAGTGGCGCCGCCGGGGTGGCAACCGTCGGCGCCGCAGGCGTCGAGGTGGCGCAGCAAATTCTCGGTGAGACTCAGTCCGCCATCCTGCCGCTGGTGCCTTATCTCGACACCCTGCGCTGGCTCTTCATCGCCTTGGCGCTGGCGGGCATCGCCGTGGCGATCCACGCCCGGATCGACGACTGGAAACGGGGGCGGCGCTGATGCGCTGGATTACCGCCCTGCTCGCCAGCGGCCCGGCGCGCAAAGCGCTGGGCCTGATGCTCGCCGCCGTCACCCTCGCCCTGTTCCTCCTCAACCTCCGCCGCGCCGGGGAAAGCGCCGGGCGCCTCGCCGAGCGGCTCGAAACCATGGAGAAGGTCAATGATGCCCAACGCCGGATGCTGGAGGCCGCTGCGCGCCGCCCCGCTGATCGCGATGCTCTGGCTCAGCGCTTGCGGGCTGGGCGGTTCTGAGAGCGGTGCCGGGGCCTGCCCGCCGGTGGTGGAGTATAGCCGGGCCGAGCAGGTTCAGGCGGCGGTCGAGGTTGATGCTTTGCCCGAGGGAGCGGTGGTGGTCAGGATGCTCGCCGATTACGCGGTGATGCGGGAGCAGGCGCGGGTGTGCGAGTGAAAGGTGGGGGGCGGTTCCAGTTCCCGCAGCAAGGGAAGCGCCGCCCACATCAACAGCGGCACATCGCCCGAAACAATTCAATAATCCAAGGAATCAACGTGCGCCGAGGGATCTTCTGCGCGGAACACACGGCGCCCTTCGGTCTCCCCTGCCGCGCGCAAAGTTGAAGCGATTGTGCTCTTTGTCCATGGCGGTATGTGAGGGCGTTGCCCGCTCGCGTCACTTGATTAGCACTTTCGTCACGACGCAGCCGCGGCAAATTTCAGACTGCGGCATGGCTCGCCTGGGCAGCTGCTTTGCACAACTGCTGCGGAATCCGAGCCGGAACCAAAGTGCTTCCCGAGGCGCTCGGCATTCGTTTTGGCGCGTTCTTTCTGGATCTGCCCAATTGGCGCCTCTTTTGTGCGGGCAATGCCGTCGCTCCGCTGAAAGGAATGGAATTCATGATGGACCTCGGGCGGGGTGTAGCAGCCGATCAAGAACCTCTCAGCGCAGGCTTGCCAGCACCTGCCGCCCCTCTTCGCGCCATTCGGGCAGACCGCCGTCAAGGCGGCGCGCGTTGTAGCCCAGTTTGCGCAGCGCGGCCTCGGCCTGGCGCGAGTCAATGCAATAAGGCCCGCGGCAATAGGCGACGATTTCGGCATCGCGCGCCAGTGCCGGGACGATCTGCGCCAGATCGGCAAGCCGCAGGTTCAGCGCACCGGGTATGTGCCCCGCAGCAAATTCATCGGCGGGGCGGACATCGAGCACCGTCACCGAACCTTCCGCCAGCCGCGCGGCCAGATCGGCGCGGCTGACCGGTTCGGGTGCCTGCTCGCCGCCGGAAAGCCCGCGCAGGATGTGTTCGACCTCGGCAAGGTTGCTTTCGGCCACAACGCGCAGCAAGTCCATCAACGCCAAGGTTCTGGCATCGGTCAGCCGGTAGATCACCGCCTTGCCTTCGCGGCGGCTGGTGACCAGACCGGCGCGGCGCAACTGCTGCAAATGCTGCGAACAATTGGCGATGGTCAGGCCGGTCTTGTCGGCAAGCGCTTCGACGCCGCGCTCGCCCTGCGCGAGTTGTTCCAGCAGCAAGAGCCGCGCCGGGGCCGACAGCGCATGGGCGATCACCGCATATTCCGCAAGCAGGGCAGTCTTTGCTCCGGTTGACGCGGGCTTTCCTCCGACCATATACATTCTAGTGTTCGCTTGAATGATAGCGAATCTGGCGCTCGCCGCAACCCGAAAGGCATTTTCGCCCGATGACCGAGTTTTTGCTAGCCAACGAAGCAACCCTTCGTCTTGCCGTCTTTCTGGGCGTGCTCGCGCTTATGGCGGTCTGGGAAGTGGCGGCACCGCGGCGCAGGCGCGAGATCCCGCGCCTGCTGCGCTGGAGCAACAACCTCGGCCTGGTGGTGATCGACACCGTGTTGGTGCGGCTGACCTTTCCGGTGGTGGCGGTGGGGTTGGCGGTTCTGGCCGAGGCGCGCGGCTGGGGCTTGCTCAACGTTTTCGAGGTGCCTGGGTGGGTCGCCTTTGTGCTGTCGATCCTTGCGCTCGACCTCGCGATCTACTTGCAGCACGTGATGTTTCACGCGGTGCCCGCGCTCTGGCGGCTGCACCGCGTGCACCACGCCGACCTTGAATTCGACGTGACCACCGGGCTGCGGTTTCACCCGGTCGAGATTCTCTTGTCGATGGCGATCAAGCTGGCGGCGGTCGCGGTGCTGGGGCCCCCTGCCGTGGCGGTGCTGGTGTTCGAGGTAATCCTGAATGCCAGCGCGATGTTCAACCATTCCAACATCCGTATTCCGGCGGCGATTGACCGGGTTCTGCGGTTGGTGATCGTTACGCCTGACATGCACCGCGTGCATCATTCGGTGATCCCGGCGGAAACCAACAGCAACTTCGGCTTCAACCTGCCGTGGTGGGACCGCCTGCTTGGCACCTATCGCGCGCAACCAAAGGCGGGCCACGACGAAATGACCATCGGCATCGACCAGTTCCGCACCCGCCGCGAACTTTGGCTCGACCGGATGCTGCTGCAACCCCTGCGCGGCGCGGCGCGCGATTACCCGATCAACAGCGACCGCGGAGGCAAAAAGTAAATGCGCCCCGGCGCGATATCGCGCCAGCGGCCAACCTGACATCAGAGGAACGTCGGCATGTGTGAGCTTTTCGCGATGAGCGCCAGCGAGGCGACCGACGTCAACCATTCGCTGGCGCTGTTGCAGCCACGCGGCGGCGCGGTGGGGCCGCATGCCGATGGCTGGGGCGTGGCGTTTTACGAAGGCCGCGCCGCGCGCATTTTCAAGGAACCGGTGCCCGCCGCTGAAAGCCGCTGCCTTGGTTTCATCACCGATTACGATTTCAAGAGCGAAACGGTAATCGCCCATATCCGCAAGGCCAACCCCGAGCGGTTCGGCCGCACCACCGCCAACACGCACCCGTTCGAGCGCGAATGGAACGGCCGGTCGTGGGTGTTCGCGCATAACGGCAAGCTGCCGGGGCTTATGGCATCGCACGGGCAGGCGCCGCGCCGGTTTCAGCCGCTGGGCGATACCGATTCAGAGCTGGCCTTTTGCCTGATGCTCGACGCGATTGCTGCGGCAGGCGCGCCTGCAGCCGGTCCGCTTGCCGCTACGGAAACCATCGCGCGCATATCGCCGCTTGTCGCGCGGCTTGCGGGCCTGGGCGAGTTCAACTTTTTCCTCAGCGACGGCGCAAGCCTGATCGTGCATGCGCACACAAGGTTGCACCAGCTTTCGCGGGCCTGCACATCTTGCATCGGTCAGCTTCGGGTGATCTTGCTGGCAACCTTGCCCCTGACCGACGAGCCTTGGGTGCCGCTGCAACCCGGCAGCCTGCACGCCTTCGTGCGCGGGCATGAGATCGCGCTGCAAACCCCGGTTTTCGCACCGGCCGCCCCGCACACGGCGCGGCCCATCACCCCCGCTTTCGCATCCTCAACGCCCGGAGACCGGCCATGAACACCCTCTTCATCCTCAACGACGCGCCCTATGGCACCGAGCGTTGCTACAACGCGCTGCGCCTGGCCCATAACCTGATGAAGCAGGACCCCGGCGCCAGCATCACGGTCTTTCTGATGGCCGATGCAGTGGTCGCCGCGCGCCGGGGCCAGAAAACGCCCGACGGCTATTACAACATGGAACGCATGCTGAAGCGCGTGGTGACCGGCAAGGGCCAAGTGCTGCTCTGCGGCACCTGCATGGATGCGCGCGGCATGACCGACGAGGATGTCATGGACGGCGCAAAGCGTTCGACCATGGACGCGCTTGGTGCCGCAACCCTCGCCGCCGACAAGGTGCTAGTGTTCTAGGCGGCGCCTTGTACCCTATTTCCGCAGGTATTTCACCAGTGCGGCAATAACCAACCCGGCGACGATGAGCGCCAACCCGGCCCAGAGCCAGCTAAAACCCATGTAACCCATGTGGTAGCCAGTCATCATCATGGCGCGTTCCTTGTGCGTGGTGCGCCTGCCCCCGACGCGGCGCCGGGGGCAGGCCGAGGGATCAGTTACCCATCATGCCTTGCATGGCGCCCATGCCACCGTTCGGCATGCCGCCCATCTGGCCCGTGCCGCCCATTCCGCCCTGCATAGCGCCCAGCTGCGGGTGCATTTGCTGCATCTGAGTTGCGAGTGCGGCCATCTCGGCTTCGGTCACCTGCCCGTCACCGTCGGCATCGTGCATCTGGAAGGCGCGTACGGCCATCGTGCGTAGGGCCTGCGCCTACATTTCGGCTTGCATCGCCGCGAATTCATCGAGCGACAGGGTGCCGTTGGTAGGCATTGTTGCAGAAAGGCGGCTTGAGGCGTGATTTCCCCTTTCCCCTTCAGGTTCAGGCCACGCGGACGATCTCGGCGGTGCCTAGGGCGTTGAAGCGGTTCATGAGGGCGATGCGGATGTGGATTTCGGCGTTCTGTCGGTCGGGGTCGCGAGCGGCGATGCGTTCGCCGAAGGATTTGAGGCAGCGCATCTTCGCCTCTATCCGGCTTCGGGCGTGGTATCCTGTCCACCGCTTCCAGAAGGCTCGGCCATAATGTTGCGTGGCCCGCAGGGTTTCGTTTCTGGCGATCGCGGCTGGGCAGTCTTCCTTCCACAGCCGACCATTCTTTCGGATCGGGATGATCGGGACCGCGCCGTGCGCGAGGATCGCGCTGTGGCACCGGCGCGTGTCATAGGCCCCATCGGCGGTCACGGTGCCGATCTCTTCGTCCTCGGGGATATGGTCCAGCAGATCCGGCAGCAGGGGGCTGTCACCGTCGCTGCTGGGGGTAAACTCCACCGCCCGTATGTCAGACGTGGCGGTATCCATCGCCAGATGGACCTTGCGCCATTGGCGGCGGCCCTGCACGCCGTGCTTGCGGGCTTGCCACTCGCCATCGCCGAGAAACTTGATCCCTGTGCTTTCCACGAGCAGGTTCCGCGGCCCGCTGGCACGGCGATACGGAATCTGCACCTG
>JAHYJF010000203.1 GCA_019428955.1 Burkholderiaceae bacterium | reverse complement strand
TGGTGATGTGCTTGGCACCATTCCGGAAGAGGATGTCGCCGGTACCGTAAACCGTCACGATGCCGTCACCAGCCATAGCCGTAGCCTGATCGGCGGTGACCGTCTTCGTGAGCGTGCACACTCCATCGACGGCAGTCTTGGTGGCGCCCGAGGTCAGGGAAACGTCGCTGGGGAAGGACTTGGTCACGCCATCGTACCCGGCCCAATAACTTCCGAGCGTTCCAACGTCACCGATCAAATCCGTGCAGTTCAGAGGACCGCCCGACTTGGTCATCGCGAAAGACAGAGTAGCGGTCGTGCCAGTGACGCCGAAACTCATACTGCCTTGCACGACCTCGATGACACCAGGTTGATAGTACTCATCGTAAGCCGCCTGATGGCTGGCGCCGTTGGCGGCGATGCCACCGTTGTGGCAAATCACGCAGGATTCGGGAGCGGCATCCGCCTCACCAATCGCGTCGATTTGTGCCTGAAGATCCGCTAAGACGGCGGGATCAGCCGGAGCGCCCGGAGCGCCATCCGTCCCATCATCACCGCCGCACGCGGTCAACAGGGCCGTGACCGCTATGGCCGCGCCCCATTTCATCCACCTGTAACTCATAACAAACCCCCTGTTTTCAAAGCATCAGCCAGACGAGGAAATCCCGCCGGCGACCTGCTCCAGTTGAAATCACAGCTGCTCTGGGTCTTACAAAAGTTATTCATTCCTAAGACTTATTCCTAAGTCGCGCTAAGTAAAGATCTGTGAAGGATATACGTAAAGATTAACCAAGGCTATTCCTTGAGTCTATTTTAAGCGTATTCTAAGTAGAACCCACAGGTTAAGACAACGTGAAGGTCGTCCTAATTCTCCCGGGAAAAAACAAGACCTTCGCGCCAGGCCACAGCAGCTTGGAATAATTGCCACCTAATTTTCGCTTTAGCGTACCGTTCGTCGCCTTCACCGTTCTTTACGCGTGGCCGAGGCATGGCTTGCCCGTCAGGCTTCACCGACCTCGACCCTGCCTTAGGGCAACAAGCCCGATATCAGAGTCGTAGCCCGCGGCTTGGGGTTGCCGAGATTTGCTGCCCACTTCATCATCACGACAAGATGCCGTGACGGCGATAGGACGCCAGGCAGCTACACCAAGAGGAGAACCGTGAGCATGGAACCAGGCCAAGTTCGTCCAGTGGGGGGCGAAATTTCCCAGTTGGAGATCGACCAGCGCGTGTTCGACCTCTACGACGGGTACTGCCATGGGCGCATCGAGCGACGCCAATTCCTCGCGCGCGCGGCATCGATCGCGGCGCTGGGCGCTGCCGGCCTGGCGATGGCCGAAGCGCTGCTGCCGCGTTATGCCAGCGCGCAGACCATTCCGTTGCCCGACGCGCGCATCAAGGCCAACTACGTCACTTACCCGTCACCAGGAGGAAACTCCGGCACGATGCGCGGCTACCTCGTGCAGCCAACCGGCCAAGGACCGTTTCCCGCCATCGTGGTGATCCACGAAAACCGTGGCCTCAATCCCTACATCGCGGACGTCGCCCGGCGCCTCGCGGTGGAAGGTTTCCTGGCGCTGGCTCCCGACGGACTGTTCCCGGTTGGCGGCTACCCTGGCAACGACGATGATGGCCGTACCCTGCAGGCGAGTCTCGATCAGTCCAAGTTGCGCACCGACCTGCTCAATGGCGCGCGCTTCCTCAAGGCACACCAACTCTGCAATGGCAAACTGGGGGCGATCGGGTTTTGCTACGGCGGCGGGGTCGTCAATTTCCTGGCCGCCACCCTGGGGCCGGGCCTGCAGGCTGGCGTACCCTACTACGGTGTGGCCGCTGCGACCGAGAGCGTTGCCCGCATCAAGGCGCCCCTGCTGTGCCACCTCGCGGAACGCGACGAACGCGTCAACTCCACCTACCCGGCGTTCGAGTCGGCGCTACGCGCCGCCGGCGTTCCCTACGAAGTCAACATCTACCCCGGCACCCAGCACGGCTTTCACAACAACTCGACGCCGCGCTATGACGAGGGGGCGGCGAAGTTGTCATGGGAGCGCAGCATCGCGCACTTCAGGAAACACCTCGCTTAGCAGCAAGGGCACAGGCCCCAACTCTCGAATTAGCACGATGAAGCCAGCAACCCACCCGAACGCCGTGCGCATACGAGATCTGCTGGCGACCGCTGGTATCGCCAGCAATGTCGTCGAGTTCGAGCGCTCGGTCAGGACCAGCAAGGAGGCGGCCGACGCCATTGGTTGTTCGGCAGCGGAAATTGCCAAGACCATCGTATTCCGCTCCACCGCAGATGATGGGGCTGTGCTGGTGATCGCCAGCGGCGACAACCGGGTCTCGGAAGCGAAGATTGCAGCTTTGCTCGGCGAGGCTGTCGGCCGCGCCGATGCCAACTTCGTGCGCGCGGCGACCGGATTCGTCATTGGCGGAGTATCGCCACTGGGCCATGCGAAACCGGTCAGGATCTTCCTGGATGAAGATCTGCAGCGTTTCGAGATCGTTTGGGCAGCAGCCGGAACACCTTACGCGGTGTTTCCGATTGCGCCGACAGCGCTGAAGGAACTGACCGGCGAGCCCTGGAGTGATATCAGGCTCGATTAGTCAATGGCCGGCGCTGCCTGGTCGCATCTGCCATCGCGGCACGACGCGCAGGACCGGGCAGCTTAGTAATAATGGCGAGTTTTATTGGTAAACCGAGTCGGCCGGTGCTCTAATCCAGATTCCGATCTACCAGACGCGCGACCAGGAGTCTCGACATGTTCTCGCTTTCGGTGGTCTTGACGCTGGTTCACCTGATCGGCTTCGCGCTCGGCGTTGGCGGCGCCACGCTCAAGCTGTACATGCTGCTGCAGAGCGCCTCTGATCTCAGCCTGATATCCTCCTATTTCCGAACCGCCAGAACGATAACGCGACTGATCGTGCTGGGCATAATTCTGTTGACCGTGTCCGGATTGGCGATGGTGGTTCTGGTCGGAGCGCGCCCCTTCACGGCTTTGTTCATCATCAAACTCCTGGGCGTGGGGGCGATCCTGATCATTTGGCCGCTGATCGACAACGTCACCGAGCCGAGAGCAAGAATTCTTGCCCCCCAAGGCGCCGAGGCACCAAATGCCCAGTTCCGGTCAGCGTTGCGGCTCTACGTGACCCTGGAGATCGTCGCCACCGCCCTCTTCTACCTGATTACGGTAATCTGGGTGGTGTTCTAGCGGCAGCTGGAATAAACTGTCGTCGCTCGCAAGGGCTGCATCCCTCATGAAGAAACTCGCCGACTGGCAGCCCCGTCCGCTCCCGGGACGTTTCATACTGGCAGGCCGGTCCTGCCGCCAGGAGCCGCTCGCCCCGGCCAGGCACGGCGATCACCTCTTCGCTAGCCCCTGAGGCGCTTTGCCAGGCTGACCGCGGCCACGGCGATTGCGCCCGCGGCGATCCCCGTCAGGGCGCTCAGCAGCACACGGCTGAGCCAATGGGTATCTGCTACCAGCGTGGCGCTCAGGTGCTCGAGCGCGGGGATGCCGTGGACCAGGATACCGCCGCCAACCAGGAACATCGCGGCGGTGCCGACTATCGACAATCCTTTCATCAGCCATGGTGCCGCTGACAGTATCCCGAGCCCGAGCGCGCGAACCATCCGTCTCGGAGCCCTGTCGCCGCCGCGGCGGCTCAGGTACAGACCGGCGTCATCGAGTTTGACGATGCCGGCGACCAAGCCATAGACCCCGATCGTCATCACCAGCGCGATCCCGGAGAGCACCACCAGGCGGGTGCCGAATGCCGCCGCCGCTACCGTGCCGAGAGTGATCACGATAATCTCGGCCGAGAGGATGAAATCGGTCCTGATCGCTCCCTTGATCCGCTCCTTCTCGAGTTCGGCCAGGTCGCGCTTGGGGTCGACCAGCGCCTTGGCCAGTTCGGCGCGATGTTCCTCATCCTCGGCGCGGCGCGCGCCCAGCGCATGCCAGACTTTTTCGAAGCCTTCGTAGGCGAGAAACAGGCCGCCGGCCATCAGCAGCGGCGCGATGAGCCAGGATGCAGCCCAACTGACTGCCAGCGCCCCCGGCACCAGAATCAGCTTGTTGATCAGCGAGCCCTTGAAAACTGCCCAGACCACCGGGAGTTCGCGTTCAGACCTGACTCCGATCACCTGTTCGGCATTGAGCGCCAGATCGTCGCCCAGCACGCCAGCGGTCTTGCGGACCGCGACCTTGCTCAGTGCCGCGACATCGTCGATTGCGCCCGCCGCGCTCTTGGCCGAGATCTTGGTGAGAATCGCGACGTCATCAAGAATGGTCGCGATGTCGTCGAGCAGGGTCAGCAGGCTGGCGCCGGCCATGGGTCAAGTCCTGGTGGTTGTTCGCGCTGGCGGCAACGCCGGCTAGGTCGATAACGCGACCATGATACTGGCCGATTGTTCGCCGATCCAGCGATCGCAGCAGCGCCGCGTCGCGGCCCTGCAACTTCGCCCGATTCACACTACATTAGTGTCTCGACGGCGAGCATCGTCCTCGCCCTGCCACGGAGAGTTCCCAATGAGCTATGACACGCCAGGTTGTGCCTATTGCCCGAGTACGGTGCGCGCCTGCCGCCAGGGTGAAGGAGAGGAACGCGGACCGGGATTCTGTCCTTCCAAGGTCGACCCGGAGGGATTGGCGGGAGCCTGGGACTCGTACAGCGACCCATTCATCAGGAAGATCTCGCAGACCGCCGCGATCATCGAGAGCGAGGGCTATTGCGAGTGGTCGCGGGTCGAGGAAATCTGCAAGTTCGCGACCAGGATGGGCTTTCGCAAGGTTGGAATCGCAATGTGCATTTCCTTCGTGGACCTGGCCCGGGTCTTCAGCGCCATCCTCGAGAGCCACGCTCTGGAGGTCACTTCGATCGCCTGCAAGAACGGCGGCGTGCCCAAGGAAGACATCGGCCTCAAGGACGAGGAGAAGATCCGTCCCGGCGGTTTCGAAGCCATGTGCAATCCCGTTTCGCAGGCCCAGCTGCTTAATCGGGCCGGCTGCGAGTTCAACGTCATCATGGGGCTTTGTGTCGGCCACGACAGCCTCTTCATTCGCCACAGCGAGGGCCTGGTCACGACCCTGGTTACCAAGGATCGGGTCCTGGCTCACAACCCCGTCGGCGCGCTGCACCTCGCAGACACCTATTTCAGCCGGGTCTGGGGACCCCACAAACCGGCCAAACTGCCCAGCAAACCGGGCGGCGGCAAGCGCCAAGAATAGCCGACGATATTTCCTGGAGATGCGGGTGGGTGCAATTTCGGGGGTATGGATCGTGGCGTTGGCGCTGCTGCTAGCCAGCTGCGGCAGGGAGCCGCCGCGCTACCAGGGCATCGACGTTACCGGGGCCGATTGGGGGCGTGATTATTCGCTGCGCGACTACACCTTGGCCTTCGATCCTGGCTTCCTCGGCCTTTACGGCGATGCTGCCGAAACCGGCAGTGTCACCAAGGAGTTCAAGGTGTTCTACGAGAAAGTCCCGACCGACGGCACCTACACGGTCAATCACGCCGCCCTGAGCTATGTGTTCGATCCGAGCGGCCGCCTGCGCCTGGTGGAACGGCACACGCTCGGCGCGGATGCAGTGGCTGCCGACTTGCGCAAACTGATGAGAAAGTCTTTCTGAACCAAGACCATGAGAGCAGACCTCAAATACCTCCTGGCCACGGTACTGGTTATGGCGGCAACTTCGAGCGCTCTTGGCCAGGTAAGGGTCAGCAACGCCTGGGTCCGGGCAACGGTAGCGCGGCAAAGCGTTACCGGCGCATTCATGCGCCTTGATTCACCGACTGATGCGCGGCTGATCTCAGCGACTACGCCAGCGGCCGGCGCGGTTGAAATTCACCGCATGAGCATGGAGAGCGATGTCATGAAGATGGCCCCGGTCACCGGGATCGACATCCCGGCCGGCACGAGCGTCAGCCTCCAGCCCGGTGGCTACCATTTGATGTTGATCAAGCTGAAGTCGCAGATCAAGGCAGGCGACACGATCCCGCTCACGCTCCTGATCGAAGACCGGGATCATAAGCGAACCAGCGTCGAGGTCAGGGCCACGGCCCGCCCCCTGAACGCGGCCGGCGGCATGGGGGCGATGCCCAGGCAATAGCGCAAGGAGTTGACCATTACAGCTATCGAACCCGACGCCGCCAGGCTGGGCAACTCGGCGCTGCGTTATTTCCTGGCGACCCGGCCGCCGTTTGTCACTGTGACCCTGCTCTCAGGGGTGATCGGCCTGGCCTCAGCCTACGCCAGTGGCGTCGCCGTGAACCCGCTGAGCGCGATCATCACCCTGATCTTCATAGCGCTCGCCCAGGGCGGCTTCAACGTTCTCAACGACTACTACGACGCCCAAAGCGGCACCGATGGCGCCAATTCAGAGCGAATCTACCCCTATACCGGCGGCAG
>JAHYJF010000202.1 GCA_019428955.1 Burkholderiaceae bacterium | reverse complement strand
AGCTGGGGCTGGTGTTCACCATCGCCTCGATTGTCCGTAGCTACGCCTTGCGGCGGTTGTTCGAGGCGTTCCGGATTCATTAGCGGCTGTCGGCTAAGCGGACGAAGCGACCGTTCGGGATGCGACTATGGGATTGCCGCAGATCGTTAAGGCTCAATGGACCGACAACAAAGGTCCGCATGCCGCGGCGACCTTTTTGCTTCATCCAAGGGACGCTACCGCCGCCCGGCGCTTGCGCTCCATCTCTTCGATCGCGGCTTGGAGCTCCGGGGACACCGGGTTGTTCGGCCCCGTCGGCGGCAGGAACGCCAGGTGCCGCCAACGCTGATCGAGGGCAGCAAGTGACACCTCGTTCGTGTGCCCGCGCCGGGTTTGCCGGCGGAAAAGGCTTTCAAGCTCGCTTGACACAGGCTTGCCCTCGCGCATCCGCTTGGCGGTCCAGAGCGTGACGTCGACGAGCTCTAGGCCCGCGCTTTCATCGCCAGGCTTGTATTCAGGCGGGATCTCTGGGAGCGTCGCATAATCGAACTCGGGCATGCCAGGGCCTAGGCTGGATTTATGGCCGCGTAGCTTCTGGTAAATTCCTGCCAATTCCGCCTGTGCCTTATTAAACTCGGTCTGGCGATCGACTGTTATCTTATGCACTTTCTGCCCGATAGCCGTTGCCTCCCAGCCGATCCCTTGAAGAACCGCTTGGAAGCCAACTAAGTTCGGGGAGATCTGCAACGAGGTGTCGTAATTGCCAACGCCATAGCTGATCTCGTCGGGATGTGCGTCTGCCCAGCGGATAGCTCCGTCGATGATCTCCCGCGAACGAGCATCACGCAGCCTATTGATGTTCGCAAGAAGCCGCCTGTGGACGTTCTGAAGAATCTTGGCACAGCGTGCGGGATTTCTCTCGAGTCGTGCCTTCCATGCTTCTTTGGCGATGTCATCATCGAAGAGATGCGCTACTTTGAAGAGCAATGGGTAGCGCAACGGCGTCCAATAATGGTTCCATGAGACTGCGTCATTCAGGCCAGCATCGAAGACCTGGTCGAAGTAACTAATTATCGCATGGTCGGTCTTGTTCACTGTGAAAACCGAAAAGCGCAAATCGTTTTTCTTGCTAAATTGTTCGATCCGCGCGGCGATAGTTGTCAACTTTGCGATGCCGAGTTCGTTGGCGTGGATGCGGTTTACACCCAACTCCCTTCTAAGTGTCCGCAACAAAGGTTCAGCAATGACGTCCAGATTGGCACGCGCTCCGAGGACGCCATAATAGAGTAAGGGCTGGGCAGCGTCGAATAGATGCAGCCCGGTGTTTCCGCTCTCATCGACGAAGTAATACATGCCCGCACTAGACAGCCTGACTAGATCATATCCGACCGGGAGTCTCGCACTCGGCCACCCGGATGCCAAGTGCGGAGTCTGACGTTCCGCATCGGAAACCCGCGATAGGTTGAGTGCGACGGTTCGCTGTGGCGGACACAACCATCGCCTAAGGACTCTTCGCGTCGATTTTGTCTTTTACCGGGGATGATCAACCGCCGCCTCGGATGGGACGGCGGCAATGGGGTCTTCGGCGGAAAACCGATCATGCACCGGGCAGTCGATAGATCCTTCCGCGCCCCTCGACTTTCTCCGACGTCACGTCGAGCCCGAGTTTCTTCTTCAGCGCCCCGGCAATGGCCCCCCGGACTGTGTGGGCGGCCCATTCGAGTGCAGTGGCGATCTCTTCGATGGTTGCGCCGCCCGGCGCGCGCAACATTTCGATCAGAGCTTCCTGCTTGGTGCCGATGCGACGGCGCAGCGGCTCTGCCATGTTCTGGGTGGAACTCGCGGGTGCCGGATCGTCTGTTATCCCGAGCGTCGAATAGGCCAGCGGCGTTGCGCGCAGGGTGATCGAGCCGCGCTCTTCGTCGTGCCGCCAGACGGTGTTGAGGTCGGAGGCGGGGATTTCCTCGATCAGTCCGAGCTTCAGAAGGCTCTTGCAGACATTGCCGACAGCGCCGCCTTTCAGTTTGGCGGTGATCGGAAACACCATCCCGTCGTCGCGCCTGCAGGCGGTTGAAAGGATGATGGATTGGGTATCGGTCAGTTGGATCTGGGTCATCGTCGTCTCCGTGCTCGGGGCGCGACAGTCGCGCCCCTTCTACGAGGCCAAGCCCGCCAGTCGGCGGGCGCGTCCCGGTAGGGGTGTCATTACGCGGCGTGTTCGCCTTCCTTGAAGGCGCTGTCGGTGATCTCGCGCAGGCGGTCGCGGTAGTGGTTCAGGGTGCCGACATGGCCCCAATGGATCTCGTCGGGGCTGGTCTCGAAATGGTCGGCGCTCAGGGCGGCGAGCCGCTCCAGCATGGCGTCGATCTCGACCTTGGCGGCGAGGAAGGCGTCTAGGGCTTTGGTATTGTCGGTCGCGCGGCGGGTCATCTTGGTGGCTCCGTGCTGAGTTGCATCGTTCTTGTGGAGACACCTTCGCTCTGTCCGCGATGCCTATCAACGAGATAAGCACATGATCTTGAATGATAATCGGAGTCGTCAATGCAGGGCATGAGCGAGCGCCAGTACGCCGCCCATGTCGGCCTGTCGCGGGGCGCGATCCAGAAGGCGAAGACCGCCGAGCGGCTTGTCCTGTTCGCCGATGGCAGCATCAATGCCGGGGCTAGCGATGTGCGTCGGGCGGAAACCACCGACCCGTCGAAGACCCGGAAGCCGCCCGAGCCGAAGCTGAAGCCGGTGCCCGAGGCGGCCGTCGCCGCCGTCGGCGACACCTTGCGCGAACAGGGTCTGGCGGTGCCAGCCGTTGGCGGCGGCACGACCTATCTGCAGGCGAAGACCGCGAACGAGGTGCTGAAGGCACAGGAGCGGCGGATCCGCCTGCAAAAGCTGAAGGGGGAGTTGATCGAGCGGGCGCGGGCGCTGTCGCTGGTGTTCCGGCTGGCGCGCGAGGTGCGGGACGCATGGGTGAACTGGCCCGCCCGTTCGTCGGCATTGATGGCGGCGGAACTGGGCGTGGAACCGGCCGCGATGCAGAAGGCCTTGGAAAAACATGTACGCGCCCACCTCGACGAACTTGCCGAGGTCCGGCCTGATTTCCGGTGATGATGACGGCCTGACCGACTTCGACGGCGCAGCGGAAATCCTGCGCACCTGGGGCGCAGGGCTGACGCCCGATCCCGATCTGACGGTGTCGCAATGGGCGGATCGGCACCGGATGCTGTCGGGCCGCGCTTCCGCCGAACCCGGGCGCTATCGCACGGCGCGCACGCCCTACATGCGCGAAATCATGGATCGCCTTTCGCCCGGCGACGAGATGCAGCGCGTCGTGTTCATGAAGGCCGCGCAGGTCGGCGCGACCGAAGCCGGAAACAACTGGATCGGATTTGCCATCCACCAGGCACCGGGCCCGATGCTCGCGGTGCAGCCGACGGTGGAACTGGCCAAGCGCAACTCGCGGCAGCGGATCGACCCGCTGATCGACGAGAGCCCGGAGTTGCGAGCGCGGGTGAAGCCCGCGCGATCCCGCGATGCAGGCAACACCATGCTGTCCAAGGAATTCGCGGGCGGCATCCTGATCATGACGGGGGCAAACTCGGCTGTCGGGCTGCGCTCGACTCCGGCGCGTTACATTTTTCTCGACGAGGTTGATGCCTATCCGGCCTCGGCCGACGAGGAAGGCGATCCGGTCACGCTGGCCGAAGCGCGGTCGCTGACCTTTGCCCATCGGCGCAAGGTGTTTCTGGTCTCGACGCCCACCATCCGGGGGCTGAGCCGGATCGAACGGGAATACGAGGCCTCCGATCAGCGCCGGTTCTTCGTGCCATGCCCGCAGTGCGGGGCAATGCAATGGCTGAAGTTCGACCGGCTGCGCTGGCAGAAGGGCCGCCCGGAGACGGCGGAGTATCACTGCGAGGGCTGCGACATGCCCATCGCGGAGCACCACAAGACGGCGATGCTGGAGGCCGGCGAATGGCGGGCGACCGCCACTGCCGCCGATCCGACAACGGCCGGGTATCACCTCTCGGCGCTTTATTCGCCGATCGGCTGGCTGAGCTGGGAGCGGATCGTGCGGGCATGGGAAGCGGCCCAAGGGTCGGACGAGGCGATCAAGGCGTTTCGCAACACGATCCTTGGTGAAACCTGGGTCGAGACCGGCGAAGCTCCCGACTGGCAGCGGCTCTATGACCGGCGCGAGCGCTGGACATCCGGCACGGTGCCAGCGGGTGGGCTGTTCCTGACCGCCGGGGCCGATGTGCAGAAGGACCGGATCGAGGTCGACGTCTGGGCCTGGGGTCGCGGCCTCGAAAGCTGGCTCGTCGATCATGTTGTCATCGAGGGCGGGCCGGGCGATGCGGCCTGCTGGCGCGGGCTCACCGATCTGCTCGGCAAGACCTGGACCCATGCTGCGGGTCCGTCGATGATGCTCTCGCGGCTGGCGATCGACACCGGCTACGAGACCTCGGCTGTCTATGCCTGGTCGCGGCAGGCGGGATTTGCCCAAGTCGCCCCGGTGAAGGGGCTTGAGGGCTTCAACCGCTCGAGCCCGGTGACGGGGCCGACCTATGTCGACGCCACCATCGCGGGCAAGCGGCTGCGGCGTGGTGCACGGCTCTGGAGCGTCGCCACGTCGACCTTCAAGGCCGAGACCTACCGCTTCCTGCGGCAGGAGCGGCCGACGACGGAAGAAATCAGCGCCGGTGCGGTGTTCCCGGCCGGAACGGTGCATCTGCCGGACTGGGCCGACAGCGAGTGGCTGAAGCAACTGACCGCCGAACAACTGGTGACCGTGAAAAGCAGGCGCGGCTTCTCGAAGCTCGAATGGCAGAAGCTGCGCGAGCGCAACGAGGCGCTCGATTGCCGGATCTACGCCCGCGCCGCCGCCTGGATCCTGGGCGCCGACCGCTGGTCCGAAGCGCGCTGGCGCGATCTCGAGGCGCAGTTCGCGGTGACGGCGCCAGATGCAGGCGAAGCGGGCAACGGAGTGGCATCGCGGCCTGCATCGCGAAACCCGCCGCGGCGCCGGACGGTGCGATCGAGGTATATGGGGTAAGGGCGATTAGGGAAGGCGGCTCAAATTGGTTTGCCGGTATGTTGGGTCATGAGCGTCAAGCGCCAGTGCATCGCGTTTATGGCTAGGCCGGTCTGAATGGCTCGACCCGCGTTTCAGGCAGGAAACCTTATGTCCTGTCCGAAGCGAAGACCGTTTGCCTGGCAGAGCGCCCGAAGCGATCGGACGAGATCTGCCCGCCCCATATTGGCGCTGACCCACCAGCCAGAGCGGGTCTGCAGCACCGGCAGATCGCGTCGTCCGGCATGCACCTGCTCGGGCTCTCGAGCGACATAGTGACGTGTGCGCGCCTTCAGCCGGGCCAGGCGCTCGATAGCCGTAGGATCGAGGTCATGGATCGCATCTACTGCGTTGCAAAGCAGTGATCCTAGCGTATTGGCGCCGATTGGTGCTCCCAAAATTGAGGCGACGTATAAACCAGAGGTGGCTTCCGGCCACGTTGATACTGTTGCGACCACGGTCGACGCAGGTTCGGCCGCCGAGGGCGACGCAATAGGCGGTGCAGGAGTTGAGTCGACGAGTGACACCTTTCGAGCCAGGTCTGCGCAGCGGGCGGTGACGGCGTCCAGCGTCTCGTCGTCGCTGCGTAGCGCCATCAGCGTAGCGACGGTGGACTCGTGCAGCCTCACGAAAACGGTGGGCGACGGATGGAGCATGTTCATCGAGTTTCCCTTCCTCGGCGGAGTGCGAGCCGCACGGCGGTGGGGCGCATGTGGCAGATGGTGACGATTGCGTCGTCCGAGACCACGACCTTGCAACCACGCAAGCGCTGCAGTTGCTCGATCTCGTGCTTGCGACGTGAGATCTCGCGATCAGCGTCGGTGGCCGTCAGCAGCCAGGCGTCGTCGGCAACCGGCGTGGCCGCTTCAAGAAGGAGCGCGAGGTCGCCTTCGCGAAAGCCACGCTGGCGCATGCGCGCCTCGGTGTGGCGGGTGACAACGAGGTCGTTCATGGCGTGATCCCCAGATTTTCGAACATGGCTGCCTGCTCGGCCTGCAGCCGCTCCTCGTGGGCGCGCATCTCTGGTGGGATCTGCTCGATGAGCCACTGGACGCGTTCGACGGTCTTGTCCTTGCCGTTCAATTCCTTGGGAATCGCGTGAATGACTCCCTTTACGTTCTCGACAGCGAAGCGCGCCCAGTTGTCGCCACCCGTCAGGTCGTGGAGCCATGACTGAAAGACAGGCCAGTGAGGCACACCCTTGCCATAGGGTAGTTCGGAGTTATTCGCGTCGATCTCATCGGACGGTACTGTAACCTAACGTCTGGAAATTCGCTTGAGGTGCGGGGCATGAGCCCCTGCCGGGGCGCGCCCCGGCAGGGGCTGCCCATTCTGGTATTCCATGGAGTTGCGAAACCACCATGGAGACGAG
>JAHYJF010000201.1 GCA_019428955.1 Burkholderiaceae bacterium | reverse complement strand
ACCCGCTGGCGTTCGCACTGCTCGTGGGCAGCGTCTTCGCCCCCCTGATCGATCGCGCGGTCGTTGCGCTCAATGTCCGCCGCAGGAGGATGCGCCATGGCTGATACGAGCCCCTTGCGCTGGTGGCGCCGCCTGCTGGCCCTGCCCAACGAAAGCAGGGTCAAGACCTTGTTCGTGGCCCTGGTCGTGGCGCTGGTGTGCGCGAGCGCGGTGTCGCTGACCGCCGTGCTGCTCAAGCCCCGGCAGGAGGCCAACCAGCGCCTGGCGCGGCTGGCCCGGATGGAGCAGATGATTGCCGCCTTGCCGGGCGTGGCCAAGGTGATGCGCGCAGGCGACATGACTTCGCTGCAGACCGTGATCGTCGATCTCGAGCGCGGCGCAATTGCGCCCAACATCGACCCGGTCGAATTCGACTTTCGCGCCGCGATCGCCGACCAGGAACGGGGCGTCGTGCTCGAGCGCGACAGCGATATCGCCCGCATCGGGAGAAGGCCGCAATACGCGCCCGTCTACCTGTTGCGCAAGGTCGGCAAGCTGGCACTCGTGATCCTGCCGGTATACGGCGCCGGCTACCAGTCGATGATCCACGCCTACCTGGCGCTCGCCGGCGATCTGCGCACCATTGCCGCGTTCAACATCGTCGAGCAGGGGGAGACGCCGGGCCTGGGCGCACGCATAGCTGATCCATCATGGCAGTCGCGTTGGTCCGGGCGCGAGATCGCCGATGCCGACGGCGTCATTCGGATCGCCGTGACCAGGGGAAGCGCCACCACGATCCACGAGGTTGACGGGATCTCGGGAGCGACCAGATCGACCACCGGGGTCACGAATCTGGTGCGCTTCTGGCTGGGAGAGCAAGGCTACGGTCCGTTCCTGCGCCACCTCGCCGGTGGAGGATCGCAGCCGTGAGCGGCGAACTGCGCTACCTGCGCGCGCCGCTGGTTAACAACAACCCGGTGACGTTGCAGATCCTGGGGGTGTGCTCCGCACTGGCCGTGACCACTTCGCTGGCCACGGCACTGACGATGAGTCTCGCACTGACCGCCGTGCTGGTGATGGCCAGCGCGATCATCAGCTCGATCAGGCGGCACGTGCCATCGGCAATCCGCCTGATCGTCCAGATCACGATCATCTCGGCACTCGTGATAGTGGCCGACCAGTTGCTCTTCGCGTTCGCGTTCGGGATGAGCGAGAAGCTCTCGATCTTCGTCGGGTTGATCGTCAGCAATTGCGTCGTGCTCGGTCGCGCGGAAGGATTCGCGATGCACAACCGGATTTGGCCCAGCGTTCTCGACGCGCTCGGCAATGGCCTGGGCTACAGCCTGGTGCTGGTGATCGTCGGGGCAATCCGCGAGTTGCTGGGGACCGGGAAACTGCTTGGCATGGGGCTCCTGCCTACCGTAGCCGAGGGCGGCTGGTTCCAGCCGCTGGCGTTGATGTTGCTCGCTCCCAGCGCTTTCTTCGTACTGGGCTTGCTGGTCTGGGCTATCCGCAGTCTGCGTCCGGCCCAGGTCGAGGAGGAAGAGTTTCGCCTGCTCGGCAGGTTGCGTGAGCGCAAGTCATGATCGAACTGCTGCTCAAGGCGGTCTTCGCGGAGAATCTCGCGCTCTCCTTCTTCCTCGGCATGTGCACCTTCCTGGCGGTTTCAAAGCGCGTCGAGACCGCGTTCGGCCTGGGCGTGGCGCTGATCGTGGTCCAGTCGATCAGCGTGCCGTTGAACTATTTGATCTTCAGTCTGCTGCTCGAACGTGGCGCCTGGTCATGGGCCGGGATGCCGGCAGTGGACCTGGGGTTCTTGCGGCTGATCAGCTTCATCGGAGTGATCGCCGCCCTGGTGCAGATCCTGGAGATGGTCCTCGATCGCTTCGCTCCCCGGCTGCACCGCGCTCTGGGCATCTACTTGCCGTTGATCACGGTCAACTGCGCGATTCTCGGCGCCAGCCTGTTCATGGTTGAGCGCCACTATAGCTTGAGTGAATCGCTGACCTACGGAATTGGCAGCGGACTGGGCTGGGCCCTGGCTATCACCGCCTTTGCGGCGATTCGCGAGCGGCTGCGCTACAGCGACGTTCCCGCCGGGCTGCGCGGACTGGGGATCGCCTTCATCGTTACCGGACTGATGTCGATGGCCTTTTCCGCCTTCATTGGAGTGCGGCTGCCATGAGTGAGATTGCGTTGGGCATCGCACTGTTCGTGGCCGTGGTGCTGGTTCTGACCGTGGTGGTGATGGCGGCGCGCACGCTGCTGGTCGCGGCGGAAGCGGTGACGGTAGTAGTCAACGACCAGGAGCGTATCAGCGCTGCCACCGGGCAGAGGTTGCTTGCCGTCCTCGCCGCCCACGGCGTCCAGATCCCCTCGCCGTGCGGCGGCGCCGGCACTTGTGGGCAGTGCCGGGTGACAATTGCCCTCGGTGGCGGCGAAGTGCTTCCGACCGAGGCCGCGCGCCTGACCCGCGCCGAGATGCGCGGCGGTGTGCGTCTTGCCTGCCAGGTGACCCTGCGCGCTGACATGGCGGTTACGGTCTCGAACGAAATCCTCGCCGCCAACACCTGGGAGTGCACGGTGGCCGCCAGCCGCACGGTGGCGCCGCTGATACGCGAACTGGTGCTCGACTTGCCGCCGGGACGGGAAATCGATTTTCGCCCCGGGGCCTATGTCCAGGTCGAGGCGCCGCCCTACCGGCGCTCGTTTGCGGAAATCGAGATCTCACCCGAACACCGGCGGGCGTGGGAGCGGCTTCATCTCGAAGACCTGACGGCGACGAGCGACGTGGCGGTCGCGCGCGCCTACTCCGTGGCCAACACCCCGACCGACGGGAGCCGGAGGATCGTCCTGCTGATCCGGCTGGCGTTGCCTCCGCCCAGTGTGGCTGAGGCGCGCCCTGGAGTTGTTTCCTCGTACCTGTTCGGGCTGCGTGCCGGCGAGAAGGTCCAGGTCTGCGGTCCCTTCGGGCACTTCGCCATCTGCGAGAGCAAGCGGGAAATGGTGTTCATCGGCGGCGGCGTAGGCATGGCGCCGCTCAGGGCGATGATCACCGATCAGCTCGAAAACCGGCGCACCGCCAGGCGCATGAGCTTCTGGTATGGCGCACGCAGTGCGGTTGACCTGTTCTACCGCGCAGAGTTCGATCGGCTCGCGGCCGAGCACGACAACTTCCACTGGACGGTGGCGCTGTCGGACCCCGATCCCAATGACGTCTGGGACGGGCCGACCGGTTTCATCCACACGGTGGTCTTCGAGCACTATCTGAGGGACCATCCGGCGCCGGAGGATTGCGAATACTACCTGTGCGGACCGCCCCTGATGATCGCCGCCGTGCTGGCGATGCTCGACGATGCCGGGGTCGATCCCGAGCGGATCTTCAACGATGACTTCGGAGGCCAGTGATATGAACCTCACCAGGCGTCGACTCTTCGCGGCTGCCTCGGGACTGGCGCTGGGCGCGAGCTTCCCGGCACTGGCCGGCGGAATCCGGGTGATCGGGGGGCCGGCGTTCGGTGCCTCCTGGCGCTTGACGATCGCGAGGGGCGTGCCGCTGGGTTCGCTGCAGCGCGAATTGCAGGCGGTGGTGAGCGCGGTGGATCGCGGCATGTCGCCGTTTCGGGCGGATTCTGCAGTAACGCAGTTCAACGACAGCACGTCGACCGATTGGATCGCGCTCCCGCCCGAGACTTGCGCCGTGGTCGACGAGTCTTTGCGGATCGCGCGCTTCACGATGGGAGCGTTTGATCCTACGGTCGGCCCGCTGGTCGCTCGCTACGGATTCGGCCCCATCAGCCGCGAGCCGGTTGGCAGGCATGGCGAGCTGGTGGTTCGACCCGGCGCAGCGCGCAAGGCTCGGCCGGGGCTCTCGCTGGACCTCTGCGGCATCGCCAAGGGACATGCCCTGGACCTGATGGCGAACGTAGTCCGCTCGTCAGGGGCCAGCAACTTCCTGCTCGAAGTGGGCGGGGAGATCATTGCCCGTGGCCGGCACCCGACGGGCAGACGCTGGCAGGTCGGCATCGAAAGTCCGCTCGCCGGCGCACCGTCCGTGCGCCGTTTGCTGCAACTCGATGGCGCAGCCCTGGCGACCTCGGGGGATCTGGTCAACAGTTACTGGTTGGCGGGAAGGCGCTACTGTCACATCATCGATCCGCGCTCCTGGCTCCCGGCCGACAACCGGCTGGCTTCGGTTTCGGTGCTGGCGCCGCTTGCTGCCTCTGCCGATGCGCTGGCCACCGCCCTGTTTGTGATGGGTGAGCGAGCGGGCGTGGAGTTCGCGCGCCGCGAGGGCATTTCGGCCCTGTTTGTAGTGCACTCCGGCGCCGGTCTCAGCGATGTAATGACCGGCGCTTTCGCCGAGCGCATCCTGGCATAGGAGAAATCGTGGCGACCTTTCTGCTGACCTTGCTCATCTTCCTTTGCGCCATCGCGGGGCTGGCGATTGGCGTCATTGCGGGCCGGGCCCCGCTGGCAGGCAGCTGCGCGAGTCGGGCGTGCCCGGGTGCAGGGGACTGCGGCGGCTGCCGACAACAATCTTCATCCGGGGGGCGCCAGCCATGATGGCCAGGCCAAAGATCAGCGACTACATGGTGAGCGAGCTGGTCACGCTGGCTCCGGAAATGGAGATCAATCGGGCGATGAAGGTGCTGCTGGATCGCGCCGTCTCGGGCGCCCCGGTCATCGACGGCAAGGGCGAGTTGGTCGGCGTGCTCTCGCAGAAGGATTGCCTCAAGGCCGCGTTGAACGCCAGCTATTATCAGGAGTGGGGAGGGGCGGTTGCCGACTACATGAGCACGGTCGTCGAGACCCTCGACGCTGAGTTGGATATAGTCGAAGCGGCCGAGCGCTTTCTCGGCAGCAATTACCGCCGTTTCCCGGTGATGCTGGACGGCCGGATGGTGGGCCAGATCAGCCGCGCCGACCTGCTTCGGGCCTTGGTTGACAACTGGGGCTGATGGATCACTTGCCAGGAGAGTAATTGATGGATGCCGAACTGCAACTTGCGGCCGGGGCCCCAGCGGGACTGGAGGCCGCGATTCGCTTCGCAATCGCGCACGAATCCCCGTGGAGCCGCGATCCCGCGACGGGCAACTGGGGGGTGCACGAGGACGACCCGCCGCCTTGGAACCGGCTGCTCGGTCCGGTATCGCCGCGCGGACCCTGCTCCGGAGTGGTGTTGCGCCACGGCATCCAGCTGGCCGCCTGGGGTGAGCCGGGGCGCGAGGATCTGACCTTCAGCGTCGCCAAGACCTACCTCGCGCTGATCGCAGGAGTAGCCCATGACCGCGGCCTGATCCCTGACCTCGATGAGCCGGTGGTAGCGCGGGTGCGCAACATCGGCTTCGAGGGCGATCACAACGCGGCAGTGACCTGGCGGCATCTGCTGCAACAGACCAGTGAATGGGAGGGACAGTGCTTCGGGGTGCCCGAGCAGGTTGATCGCTATCGGGTGGTGTCGTTCGACCCGACCCCGGCCCAGGGGCGCAAGGGCGAAGCCCGGCCACTGCGTCGTCCCGGAAGCTACTGGGAGTACAACGACGTTCGGATCAACCAGTTTTCGCTGGCATTGCTGCACCTCTTTGGCAGGCCGCTGCCGGAGGTCTTCGCCGAGGCCATCGCTGCGCCCTGCGGGGCGAGCGAGGACTGGCGGTGGGTGGGCTATGACAACGCCTGGGTGGAGGTGGGCGATCGCCTGGTGCAATCGGTCCCGGGCGGCACCCACTGGGGCGGCGGGATGTCGATCGACGCCCAGGACCAGGCTCTCATCGCGCAGATGTTGCTTTCCGGCGGCAGGGTTGGCGGCAGGCAGGTGCTGTCGCGGAAGTGGATTGAACAAATGATCACGCCGTGCGCGCTCGCCCCCTTCTATGGTTTCCTGGTCTGGCTCAACACCGGCAAGAGGGTGTTCCCGGGACTTCCGGAAAACAGTTGGTTCGCGGTCGGTGCCGGCAGCTCGATCAGCTGGATCGATCCGCAGCACGACGCGGTGGTGGTGGTCCGCTGGATCGACGCGGCCGCGGCCAATGACGTCCTGGCCAACTTCGGGACCGCGCTGCAGGGCTGATTACCCGGCGGAGCTCAAGTTCGGAGCCGCATCCGGGGTGGCAAGATCCGGGAGCGCATCAGGCGCTTGAAGACCTCGAGCAGGACCATGGCACAGAGGCCAACCGAGATCGCCGCAAGCGTCAGTCCGGGCCGGATGGTTGCGAAATGGAACAGCTCGCGCAAGGTCGGCACCAGTAGCGCGGCGAGCAGCAGCGCAGCGGTCGCCAGGGCAATCAGGACTAATTCGCGACTCGGGCGCACCAGTAGCCCGAGGCGCGTCGCCGCGAATGACCGGTTGACCAGGATCAGCCCGAAATTGGCGATCACCAGCGCGAGGAAAGTGGCGGCGCGGGCTTCGGCGTCAGGCACTGTTTGGGTGAGCATCATCAGGAAGAAGGCAGCGGCAGTGAGCAGGATCAG
>JAHYJF010000200.1 GCA_019428955.1 Burkholderiaceae bacterium | reverse complement strand
GACGCCAATGGCGTCGCCCGCCGCGAGGGCAAGGTGGTGTTCGTGCGCGGGGGGCTGCCGGGCGAGGCCGGAATCGCCGAGGTGCTGCGCAGCAAGCCCCGCTATGATGTCGCGCAACTGCTATCGCTTGAACGCACCAGCAGCCTGCGGGTTGAGCCGCGCTGTCCGCATTACGGGGTCTGCGGGGGCTGCGCGATGCAGCACCTTCACCCCGGCGGTCAGATCGCGATCAAGCAGCGTGCGCTCGAGGACCAGCTCTGGCACATCGGCAAGCTTCATCCCCAGACCTGCTTGCGGCCGATAGCAGGCACCCCCTGGGGCTACCGGTTGCGGGCCCGGTTGTCGGTGCGTGATGTGCCGCGCAAGGGCGGCGTGCTGGTCGGTTTCCACGAACGCGGTTCGAGCTTTGTCGCCGACATGCGCGAATGCCACGTGTTGCCGCCCCGGATCAGCGCGCTGCTCCTGCCGCTGCGCGAACTGGTCGAGGGCCTGAGCATCCGCGCCCGCTTGCCCCAGATCGAGGTGGCAGTCGGCGAGCGCCGGGGGCCGTGCCCCGAGGGGGACCAGAGCGTCGTGGCCCTGGTGTTGCGGATCCTCGACCCCCTGAGCGATGGTGACCGTGACCTGGTGGCGGCGTTTGCCGCCCGCCATGAACTCGAGATCTGGCTCCAGAGCAAGGGCCCGGAAACGGTCTCATTGTTCGTCGCCGGCGCGGATCGCGCGCCAACCGGCTCCGAGCTCGGTTACCGGCTGCCGGAATTCGGGCTCTGGCTGCCGTTTCGTCCGACTGACTTCACCCAGGTCAACCAGCGCATCAACGAGGTGCTGGTGGGGCGCGCCGTGCGCTTGCTCGATCCCCAGCCGGGAGAACGCGTCGGCGACCTGTTTTGCGGCATCGGCAACTTCACCCTGCCGCTGGCGACCCGCGGCTGCGAGGTGCTCGGAGTCGAGGGCAGTGCGGCGCTGGTCGAGCGCGCCGGGGCCAATGCTCTGGCCAACGGACTTGCTGATCGGGTGAGTTTCCAGGTCCGGAACCTTTTCGAACTCGGGCAAGGGCGCTGGCGTGAACTGGGCCGCTTCGACCGCTTGCTGATCGATCCGCCGCGCGAGGGGGCCATGGAGATCTGCCTGGCGTTGGCCGCCGACGAGGTGAAGCCGCGGCGCATCGTCTACGTCTCCTGCAATCCGGCGACGCTGGCGCGCGATGCCGCGACGCTGGTGCATCAGGGCGGTTTCGCGCTGGTCGCGGCCGGCGCGGTCAACATGTTCCCGCAAACCGCCCACGTCGAATCGATCGCGGTATTCGAACCGGCAACCGCCCAGGCCTGAAACCAAGACGGGCTGCCCTGGAGCAGCCCGTCGTGCAGTGCCGCGGCCGCAGCCGCCAGCGATCAGTCGTCGCCGCCGAAGATGCCCAGCAGCATGAGCAGGTTGGCGAAGATGTTGTAGATGCTCAGGTAGATCGCCAGAGTGGCGGTGACATAGTTGGTCTCACCACCGTTGACCACCCGCTGTACGTCATAGAGCAGGAAAGCCGAGAAGATCGCGATCACCAGTACCGAGAGCGTGAGCATCAGTGCCGGCAACTGCAGCCACATGTTGGCGATCATCGCCACCAGCACGACCAGCACGCCGACCGACAGCCACTTGCCCAGGCCCGAAAAGTCGCGCTTGGTCACGGTGGCGATCGAAGCCATCACCGCGAAGATGCCGGCAGTGCCGCCGAATGCGGTCATGATCAGGCTGGCGCCGTTGGAGTGGCCGAGGACCTGTCCGAGCAGCCGTGAGAGCATCAGGCCCATGAAGAAGGTGAAGCCGAGCAACAGCACCACGCCGAGCGGGCTGTTGCGAAAGCGGTTGATCCCGAAGAAGAAACCGAAAGCAATCGCCAGGAACAGGATCAAGCCCATGAAAGGGTTGCCTGCCATCAGTGAGAAACCGGTGCTGACCCCGATCCATGCCCCGAGTACCGTGGGAATCATCGAGATGGCGAGGAGCCAGTAGGTATTGCGCAGAACGCGGTTCCGCACGACGGCGTTACTTCCGACCCCTTCAAAGTCGCGGGTGGTCACGCGATTTTCGCCAAATGCCATAAGTTCCTCCTTGGTTATCGTCCTGTACTGCGATATTGGTCGGTCGGGCCGGATTTCAAGTGGAGTTTGAACCATTCGCAATGCCCCGGTCCGCGCTGCCTGTATCAACCGCCATGATAAACTAGAATGTTTATTAACCATTCAAAAAATGCGGCTAAGCTGCTCATTTTTCAAGAAAAACCCTTTTTCGGAAGAATCTAGAACATGGCCATCGAACGCACCCTTTCGATCATCAAGCCCGACGCCGTCGCCAAGAACGTCATTGGCAAGATCTATTCCCGCTTTGAGACCAACGGGCTGACCGTGATCGCAGCGCGCCTGGTTCACCTCTCGCCCCGCGAGGCCGGCGAGTTCTACGCCGTTCACCGTGAGCGGCCGTTCTTCGCGCCGTTGGTGGAATTCATGAGTTCGGGACCAGTCATGGTCCAGGTGCTCGAAGGCGAGGGCGCCGTTCAGAAGAACCGCGACCTGATGGGCGCAACCGATCCGCAGAAGGCCGCCCCGGGGACCATTCGTGCCGATTTTGCCACCAGCATCGACGCCAACGCAGTCCATGGCTCCGACGGTACAGATACGGCGGCAGTTGAGATCGGGTTCTTCTTCCCGACGCTCGACATCCACAGCCGCTGATTGCCGGGCGCTGCGGGTAACGGGGATGGCACAGTGCTGAGCGGCAAGATCAATCTGCTCGGACTCGACGTCGAAGCGTTGACGGCCCAGTGCGAAGAGTGGGGGCAGAAGCCGTTTCGCGCCCTCCAGCTCGCGCAGTGGATCCATCAGCGCGGTTGCGCCGATTTCGAGCAGATGACGAATCTGGCCAAGTCCTTGCGCGCCCGGCTCGAGGAGACTGCCTGCGTCGTGGCGCCGAGCGTGATCGCCGATCGCATCGCCGGTGACGACACCCGCAAGTGGCTCTTCGACGTCGGCGAGGGCAACGCGGTCGAGACCGTGTTCATCCCCGAGACCGGACGCGGCACCTTGTGCGTCTCGAGCCAGGCGGGCTGCGCGGTCAAGTGCACCTTCTGCTCCACCGGTCGCCAGGGATTTGCCCGCAATCTGCGCGTCGACGAGATCATCGGCCAGCTGTGGCATGCCAATCACGCCCTTGGCCAGTACCAGCGGGTTGGCACCTGCGCGACCGACCGGGCGATCACCAATGTGGTCTTCATGGGCATGGGCGAGCCCCTCCAGAACTACACCGCGACCCTGTCGGCGCTGCGCCTGATGATCGACGATCATGCCTACGGCCTGTCGCGCCGGCGGGTGACCGTTTCGACCTCCGGGGTGGTGCCAATGATCGATCGCCTGCGGGAAGATTGCCCGGTGTCGCTGGCGATCTCGCTGCATGCTCCGGATGACCAGCTGCGTGACCAGCTGGTGCCGCTCAACCGCAAGTACCCGCTGGCCGAATTGCTCGCCGCCTGTCGCCGTTACCTGAGCGACGCCCCGCGCGACTTCGTGACCTTCGAGTACGTGATGCTCTCGGGCGTCAACGACTCCGACGAACAGGCCCACGCCCTGTTGCGGCTGGTGGGGGACTTGCCCTGCAAGTTCAACCTCATCCCGTTCAATCCGGTACCCGGATCTGGTCTGTGCAAATCAAGCCAGGATCGAATCCAGGCGTTCGCCCAGGTGCTCGGTGAAGAGGGCATTATCACCACGGTGCGCAAGACCCGTGGTGAGGATATCGACGCGGCCTGCGGCCAGCTTGCCGGCGAGATCCGCGACCGGACGCGATCCATTCCGATCAAGGAGCTGGTGCGATGAACCACTTCAGGTTGGCCCTGCTGCTGGCCGGTGCCCTGGTGCTGGCCGCAGCCGGAGGTTGCGCGGTTCCCGGTTTGCAGGGTCAGGCGGCCTCGGAGGGCAACGTCGTTCCTACTGCCCCGATCGATACCGATGCGCGGCGGCGGTCCAACATCCGTCTCGAGCTTGCTGCCAACTACTACCGCCAGCGGATCTACCACGCGGCGCTGGAGGAATTGCGCGAGGCCATCAAGGCCGACCCGAACTACCCCGAAGCGTTCGGGATGCTCGGACTGGTCTACATGGACCTCGACGATCGCCCGAAGGCCGAGGAGAGTTTCCGGCGCGCGCTCGAACTCGCGCCCCGCGACGCGGAGATCAACAACAACTACGGCTGGTACCTGTGCCAGACGGGCCGCGAGCGCGAATCGCTGGCCTATTTCGACCGCGCGCTGGCCGACCGGCTCTATCAGACTCCGGTCCGGCCACTGCACAATGCCGGGGTCTGCATGCGCCGTGTCGGCGATCTTGCGAAGGCCAGGGCCTATCTCGAACGAGCTTTCCAGATCGACGCCATCAACCCGGTGGCGATGTTCAACCTCGCCGAGATCGCCCTGGAACAGAATGAACTCGAGCGCGCGCACTTCTATGCCCAGCGGCTGCTGAACAGCTACGATCCCAACGCGCAGACGCTGTGGCTCGGGCTGCGCGTGCAACATGCGCGCGGCGACCGTGACGGCGAGGCGAGCCTGGGGGCGCAATTGCAGCGCCGCTTCCCGGCATCGATCGAGGCGCGCAAACTGGCCGAGGGACGATTCAGTGAGTGAGGCCGAAAAGGTCGATTTGACTGGTGCCGGCACCGTAGCAGCCGAGGGCGATGCCCCGGCGGAAAGGGATGTCGACCCGGGCGGTTTGCGCGCGCGGCGCGAGGCTGCCGGGATGAGCATCGAGGAGGTAGCCTCGGCATTGCGGCTGGCACCGCGACAAGTCGCTGCGCTCGAATCGGGTGATTGGGGATCCTTGCCGGGCATGGCTTTCGTGCGCGGCGCGCTGCGCTCCTATGGTCGCCTGTTGGGCCATGACGTCGAGAAGCAACTCCTCCAACTTGAGCATCCGGGTGGCACGCAGTTGCGGCCCGCGTCATCTCTGGGCGTAACGCTGCCGCGCAACACCGTGATCGGTTTTGGCGACGGCGATTTCGGTCATCGCTGGGCATGGGTGGCCCTGGCGCTAGTCGGCCTGGTCGCGGTAGCGATGTACTTCGCCGGCGGCCGGGGGCTCTCCGGAGTCAGCTCATGGGTTGCGAGCACCACTACCTCCGAGTCTCCGGCGCAAGGCGCAGCGGGGACGGTCATCGAGTCGGTACCGATCGGCGGCGATAGCGCTGACAACTCGCAGTCGCCGCCGCAAGAAGCCGAGCCGGCCACCGATGCGGTTCCGGCGGCGACCACCACGCCGGCCGATGTGAAGCCGCCGCCGTCGTCCGCGGCGCCGGTCGTTCCTACCCCAACGGCCAACCCCGCGACGGAGGTCGTGCCCGAGCTGCGCCTGGTGTTCGAGCGCGCTTCCTGGGTCGATATTCGCGACGCCAGCGGGGCCCAGCTGCTCTACGGAGTGCAGCCGGCCGACGGCGAGCGTTCGCTCTCAGGAACGCCGCCCTTCAGGCTGGTGATCGGCAACGCCGCCCATGTCCGTCTCGAGCGTTCGGGGCGCAGCATTGCGCTCGAGCCAGCGCCATCGTCGGGTGTTGCGAGGCTTACCGTTGAGTGATCACATCGCAGAGTTGAACGACCCGATGGCGGTGGGACCGGCATCCCGGCGCCGCAGCTGTTGCGCGATCATTTCGTGGGGCGAACGCCAGGTGGTGGTGGGGGGCACGCAACCGGTGGTGGTCCAGTCGATGACCAACACCGATACCGCCGACCCGATTGGCACGGCGATCCAGGTCAAGGAACTGGCGCAGGCCGGGTCGGAACTGGTGCGCATCACGGTCAATACCGGCGAGGCCGCCGCCGCAGTGCCGGCGATCAGGGGGCAGCTCGACCGGATGGGGATCGACGTACCCCTGGTCGGCGACTTTCACTACAACGGTCACAAGTTGCTCACCGGGCACCCTGGCTGCGCCGAGGCGCTGTCGAAGTATCGAATCAATCCCGGCAACGTCGGCACCGGCAGCCGGCGCGACGACAATTTCGCGCAGATGATTGCGATCGCCTGTCGCCATGGCAAGCCGGTGCGCATCGGCGTCAACTGGGGCAGCCTTGACCAGCAGTTGCTGGCCCGGCTGATGGATCAGAACGCCGCCCGTTCGAACCCATGGGACGCCCGCGAGGTGATGCGCGAGGCGCTGGTCACTTCGGCGATCGACAATGCTCGCCGCGCCGAGGAACTGGGTTTGCCCGGCGCTGCGATCATCCTCTCGGCCAAGGTTTCGCAGGTCCAGGACCTGATCGCGGTTTACCGCGAGCTGGCGCGGCGCTGCGACTACCCGCTGCATCTCGGCTTGACCGAGGCAGGCATGGGCAGCAAGGGGATAGTCGCCTCGAGCGCCGCCATGGCGGTGCTCCTGCAGGAAGGGATCGGCGATACCATCCGGGTCTCGCTTACCCCGGACCCGG
>JAHYJF010000199.1 GCA_019428955.1 Burkholderiaceae bacterium | reverse complement strand
GGCCATGTGCTCGCCGAGCTGCCGGGCCTTGCCGGATGCGGGGGAGGAATTGAAGCCGTGGAGATAGACAATCATTTCCCGATTTTACCGGGGCGGGGGGGATTCCTGAAATTTGGCGGCAGCTGGTTCTTTGCCGGGTGGCTGACCGTTGGCCGGGGGTTGCCCGGCGGCAAGTCACTTTCTTTTGCTTCGCCAAAAGAAAGTAACCAAAGAAAAGGCGACCCCGACAGTCCCGAATTCCCGAAGATCAAGCGCGTCGGGTGGGCGGCAAAGAACTCGCCCCGCCTTTGATGTTTTTAATTGGGTTTTTGTGGGCGGGGCTCAAACACCTTTGCCGCTGATCCACCCGACGCGCTTGATCTTCGGCGGGTCTGTAAGGGGAAGAACGTCAAAACCAGGCCGGTGATGACGGGGTGTTTTTGTGCGGATTGCGCTGCTTCAAATCCGGCGCTATGTCGCCCCGTTTATTGACGGCCTGACCAGCAGGTCTTGTGCGAGTCAGTCGTCGAAGCAGTAGAAATCCGCCTTGGTGACGCCGCAGTCGGGGCAGCTCCAGTCGTCGGGGATGGCTTCATAACGGGTGCCGGGGGCCAGCCCGTGGTCGGGATCGCCGAGCGCTTCGTCGTAGACGTAGTCGCAAACTGCGCAGGTCCATTTGCGGAAAGCCGGGGCGGTTTCGGGGGCAGAGACAGCAGTGGCGGGATTCATCATGGCAATTTCCACGCATCGAGCGTGGCCAGCAGTTGGTTGAAAATGGCGTCCAGTTCGCTACCCAGCGCATCGAGCGTGGGATTGGCGTAGGGCTTGAAAACGTCGGAGGCCGGGCGATGCGCGACCCAGGTGCGGCCGTCGGCTTCATAGAGATGAATGCGCAGCGGAATATCGATGCCGGCCGTCTTGTCCACCGCCCACACCTTGACAGCGTAGTCGGGGCGGAACACCTCGAGCACCTGGTCGGCCGGCACGTCGATCCCTTTTTTGGCGCAATTGGCCTGGCCATTGGCGTGCGCGACCAGGCCCATCGGGTAGGCATTGATGGCGGCGATCAGCTTGTCCGCCGCTTCGTCCACGGACAGGGAGACCGCGAAGCGGATCATGCGACCTCCAGTTCGGGCTGGGACAGGGCGCAAGTAGCGGTGTCGAACTCGTGCAGTTCCTTGCGCAGGTGCTTGATCGCCGGGGTGACGATGGCGATGAAGTAGGCCTCGCGCAGGCGCCGCTGCGCGGCGTTGTTGGACAGATAGCCCTTGGCGCCCATGTGCATCATCGCGGCGTTGGCGGCCTTGAGGCTCAATTCGCTGCCGGCGAGCCGCACTTGCAGGGTTTCCTTCACATGCGAGGCGCTGCCGTCGCGTTCGATTTTTTCGGCCAGCGCGTAGGTGGCGGCGCGCGCGGCGTCGAGTTCGGCCTCCAGCGCATCGGCCTGAACGTCGAGGAAGCGGTTGACGTGGCCGAACTGCTTGTCGGCGCGCTTCATCATCGCCACGCAGGCATCGATGAGGCCGAGCCCCATGCCCATCTGCAGCAGGATGAAGGCCGACTTGGTGCGGTCGCGGAAGGCGGTGAACTCGTCCGTGTGGCAGACCACGCGGCTGTCGGCGAGGAACACGTCGCGGAACTGGCAGGCGAAGGTGTTGGTGCCTTCCATGCCGATGAAGTGCGCATTCTGCATCAGCGTGAGGCCGGGGGTGCTGCCGTGCATCAGGCCGATCACGAGGCCGGGCGTGTCGGGCAGCGTGGCGCCCATGTGGAAGTAGTGATCAAGGCCGATGTTCGACACCCACGGCAGCACGCCGTTGATGAGGTAGCCGCCGTCCACCCGCTTCGCCTTCAGCCGCGCTTCCTCGATGCCGACGCAGGACTTCATGCTGTTCGACTGCGCGGTGCCGCCGAGCACTTCGCCGCGCGCCATTTTCGGCAGCATTTCGGCGGCGAGTTCGCGGTTGGAGCTGTTGACCACATACCACTGCAAGGCGTATTCCGCCCACAGCAGGAAGCCGGTGGAGACGCATTCCTTCGACACGTCCTCGATCAGCTGGATGGCGTGGCCGAGGCCCAGCGCGGTGCCGCCGTGCTCGACCGGGGTGAGGCTGCCCAGCCCGCCGAGTGCGCCGAGCTGTTTGAGAAAGTCGCCGGGGTAGAGGCCCTTGAGGTCGATGTCGACCACCTTGGGCGCGAGTTCGCGGGCGATGAGTTCGGCCAGGCCCGGCAGGATTTCAGCGGACGGCTCGGTTAGAACAGGGGCAAGTGCAGTGGCAGGCATGATGCGCTCCTAAAGCGAGTTCCGAGTGATCAGGCGAGTTCGACGCTGACGCCGACCGGGTTGCGCAGCGTGTTGGCGACCGGCGACCAGGCATTGGAATGCGCGACCAGATCTTTCAACTCTTCTTCGCTGGCGTCGCCTTCCAGGTGCACTTTCACGCGCACGTCGGTGAAGCCCAGCTTCTTCATCGGGTTGAGGTCGCCCACGCCCCACACTGCGGTCACGTTGATGTCGCCTTCGAGTTCGAGTTCGAGTCGGGTCAGCGTGATGCCGCGCGCCACGGCGTTGGCGTGCAGCCCGACCGACAGGCAGGAGCCGAGGGTGGCGAGCACGGCTTCGGATGGGTTCGGCGCGGTGTCGTCGCCCAGGAGATGCGGGGGCTCGTCGATTACATGCGCGTCCAGGTTGCGCACGTAGGTGAGGTTGCGGAACTTGCTCGCGCACACGGTCTTCGCTTTCAGCGTGACGACCGACTGCGGATTGGCCTTCCCTTTGGTGGCGAGGGCCGACAGACCTTCGGCATCGATGGGTTCGAGGACGGTTTGGGTTTTCAGGGCAACGACTTCAGACATGGCATGACTCCTTGAGTTGGATGGATCGGGGAACCGACACACTGTATATTGCGATTCCCGTGCCAGCTCGGCCAAACAATGTCAAGCTATTGATATTTAAGTAAATATTGCTTGAGTTTGTTTTTCGTGAATCCGTGCGCGTTTACAAATTGTCAACCATTGTCAGGTCATGTTCAGCCGCTTGATGCGGTAGTTCAGTTGCCGCAGGGTCAGCCCCAGCAGTTGCGCCGCGCGCGACTTGTTGCCGTGGGTCTGCGCCAGCGCCTGTTCGATCTGCGCGCGGTCGTGCGATTGCGCCGGCAGGTAGGGACGCACGTTGCCTGTCGCGGGCGGCGGGCTGAACGCGGCGGGGGGGGTGGGCGGCGGGGCTGCCTCGCTGCGGATGACGCGTTCGACGTCCAGCGCCGAAACCGTCGCCCCCTCGGCCAGCAGCACCAGGCGCTCCAGCACGTTGCGCAACTGGCGGATGTTGCCCGGCCACGGGTAGTCCGCCAGCCGCTCCATCGCCTCCGGCGTCAGCCCCACGTTGCGCTGATAGCTCTGGCTGATGAGGTTGAGCTGATGCCGCACCAGCGGGCGGATATCCTCGCGCCGCTCGCGCAGCGCAGGCAGGCGGATCGGAATGATGTTGAGGCGGTAGTAGAGATCGAGGCGAAACTGCCCGGCGGCCACCTGCTGCTGCAGGTCGAGGTTGGTGGCAGCGACGATACGCACGTCGATCGGCGTCTCGCGGCGGCTGCCGACGCGCTGCAGCGATTTCTCCTGCAGCACTCTCAATAACTTCACCTGCATCGAAAGCGGCAGGTCGCCGATCTCGTCGAGGAACAGGGTGCCGCCGCCGGCCTGTTCGAAGTAGCCGGCGCGTGCGGCGGAGGCGCCGGTGAACGCGCCCTTTTCATATCCAAATAGCTCCGACTCGAACAGGTTTTCCGGGATCGCGCCGCAGTTCACCTTGACGAAAGGCTGGTCGCGCCGCGGACTCGACAGGTGCAGCGCGCGGGCGAACAGTTCCTTGCCGGTGCCCGATTCGCCGAGCAGCAGCACCGTGGCGTCGGTCTTGGCCACCTGCTCGATCTGGCGCAGCGCATGCCGCAGCGCCGGCGACTCGCCGACGATACCGAGGCTGGCCTGTTGCGGCGAGCCGCGCTCGAGCGCCCATTTCAGCTCGCGGTTCTCGTGCTCCAGCCGCGCGGTCTGTTTCGCCACGTGTTCGTTCAACTTCAGGACCTGGGTAATCAGCGTGGCGATGATTTCAAGCAGGCGCAGGTCGTCGGCCAAGGCCCGGGCGCGGCCGCGAATGCGATGCACCCCAAGGAGGCCCAGCACTTCGCCATCGCTCCGCAGCGGCAGCGCGATGAAGCTCACCGTCTCGTTCGGCAGGCGGCCGCGATCGACCGCGCGGGCGAGGTAATGCGGGTCGTTGTCGATGTCCTGCACGATCGCGGTCTCGCCGCTTTGCAGCACGCGACCGGTGACGCCGTCGCCTGGCCGGTAGACCCCGCGCTCGATTTCGTCCGTCGTCAGTCCGTAGGCATGGCGAATCGCGTAGTCGCCGCCGCCGGGCTGCCGCAGCACCACGCGGCCGCGGTTGAGCCCGAGGAATTCCGAGATCAGGTGCAGCATTTCGCGGATCACCGGGCCGGGCTCCAGGCTTTTTCCCATCAGGCGCGCCGACTCGCGGATCACCAGCATCTCCTCGTCTTGCAGGCGTTCGGCAGGCAGTGCAGTAGCAGTCATGGCGGATTCTCCGAAACAAATTGTCAACACTGTGTAATCAAGAACCGGGCCAGCATTCCGCCAATTCCGCAAGTTTTTCGAATTTCCTGTGAATGTTCTTTTAAAACAGTGGCTTGTAAGATTTCAAGCGAGTTGGCACGTTTCCTGAGTGCACCCTGAGTGGAAACACGACGCAATGCAGGGCCTCTGCCTCCAAAGCCCGTCGAACCGGGCAATTGGGCGGCAGGCCACGCAGCAAACCGGAACGGATGAAATGCACCAGACCGGGGCGGGCATGAAGAAATTGGTGCATGCGTTCGTGTGAGGATTTTTTTTTCAACCCGATGGGAGTGCCTTATGTCCGGCTTTGATAATCCGTTTGACCCCGATTCCAAACTGCACCGTGCAGGCTGCAGCTGCGGTCGCCACCACAGCCAGGCCGACCACGACGCCGCCATGACGAACGAGGATGCGCGCGTGTCGCGTGTGGTCGAGTCGGCGGTAATGCGCGGGCTCTTTCCCGACGACCAGGTGCGCCGCAATTTCCTGCGCGCGGTGGGTGCCGGCACGGCGATGGCGGCGATCTCGACGCTGTTCCCGATGGGCGCGGCGAAGGCGCTGGCGGCGGAACGCGGCAAACTTGAAAAGATCGACCTCAAGATCGGCTTCGTCCCGATCACCTGCGCCACCCCCATCATCATGGCGGGACCGATGGGCTTCTATGCGCGCGAAGGCCTCAACGTCAGCCTGCAGAAAACCGCCGGCTGGGCGGTGGTGCGCGACAAGGTGCAGAACAAGGAATACGACGCCTCGCACCTGCTGTCGCCGATGCCGCTGGCGATGTCGCTCGGGCTGGGGTCGGCCAAGCAGGCGGTCGACGTGGCAACGATCCAGAACATCAACGGCCAGGCCATCACCATGCACCTGAAGCACAAGGACAAGATGAATCCCAAGGACTGGAAGGGGATGAAGTTCGGCCTGCCGTTCGACTACTCGATCCACAACCTGCTGTTGCGCTACTTTCTCGCCGAGCATGGCGTCGATCCCGACAAGGATGTCGAGCTGCGCATGATGCCGCCGCCCGACATGGTGGCCAACCTGCGTGCCGGCAACATCGACGGCTTCCTTGGCCCCGAGCCGTTCAACCAGCGCGCGGTGTATGAGGGCTTCGCCTTCATACACACCCTGTCGCGCGACCTGTGGAACGGACACCCGTGCTGCGCCTTCGGCGTGAAGGAAGGCTTCTACAAGGAGTTTCCCAATACCTACGCCGCGCTGTTCCGCGCCATTGCCAGCGCCACCGACTACGCGCACAAGCCGGAGAACCGCAAGGAGATCATCGAGGCGATCGCCCCGGCCAACTATCTCAACCAGCCGATCCCGGTGCTGGAACAGGTGATGACCGGGCGCTTCGCCGACGGCCTCGGCAAGGTGCGGAACGTGCCCGACCGCGTCGACTTCGATCCCTTCCCCTGGCAGTCGATGGCGGTGTGGATCCTCACCCAGCTCAAGCGCTGGAACTACATCAAGGGCGACATCAACTACAAGGCGGTCGCCGAGGAAGTGTTCCGCGCCACCGACGCGCGGGCGCGCATGGCCGAAATCGGGCTGAAGGCGCCGGCGAACAGCTACACCAAGCACACCATCATGGGCAAGGTGTTCGACCCCGCGAAGCCTGCCGAATACCTCAACTCCTTCGCCATCAAACGCACATGAAAACGCGACTCTCACTCAACCAAAAGTCCACCCTGCTGTCGCTGGCGTTGTTCGGGGTGATCCTGCTGGTCTGGCAGCTGGCGACGCTGCCGCAAGCCCACACCGTTGCGGCGGGCGTCGACCCCGAATACGCCGCGCTGATGGGCGGCGGCGGCGCCAGCCAGGCGTCGAGCTTTCCCACCCCGGCGGCAATGGGGCAGACGCTGTGGGAC
>JAHYJF010000198.1 GCA_019428955.1 Burkholderiaceae bacterium | reverse complement strand
TGCGTGCCTTCCCCAACCTGACCGTGATCGACACCGGCAACATCCTGCGCCAGATCCAGACCATGCTCGACCAGGTAGTGCGCGCGGTGCAGTTCCTGTTCGTGCTCACGCTCACGGCCGGGGTGATCGTGCTCTACGGGGCGCTCGCCAGCACCCGCGACGAGCGGATTCGCGAGTCGGCGTTGATGCGCGCGCTGGGCGCGTCGCGCCGCCAGCTCGCCACCGCGCAGCTCTGGGAGCTGGCCTTTACCGGCGCGCTGGCCGGCAGCCTCGCCGGGTTGGGGGCGCTGGCGATCGGCTGGGAGCTTGCGGCGCAGGTGTTCGACTTCACGATGACGATACGTTGGGCCACCGTTCCGGCAGCGGCGCTCGCCGGCGCTGTGCTGACTCTGGTGGCCGGCTACTTCGAGTTCCGGGGCGTGGTTTCGACTCCGCCCGGAGCAACCTTGCGCGAACTCTGAAAGTGACCGTGCCGGGTGGGCAGCAAGCGGGCAGCTTGTGTATGCTGCACAACACGCCCAGTGTGGCCTTGCCGCTGGCCATCCCGGTGCTGGAAGACGAGACCAAGTGAGTGAACTGATGAACTTTCCCTGGTTGCCGGAGACCGCCGCGGTCGCGCTGTTGGCGCTGGTGGTGGTGGTGGCGGCGGTGCTGTTGCTGCGGCGTCGTCGTGATCCGACCGATGCGCTGCTGGCCGAGCTGAGCACGCTGGCTGCGGCGCAAGCCCAGCAGCAGCGCGAGCTGCGCAGCGAAGTCGCCGCGCAGGCACGCGAGAACCGTGCCGAGATCGCCACCACGCTCAACGAACTGGGCCGCAGCCTGATGCAGCAGACCGCATCGATCGCCCAGGTCCAGAACGCGCAGATCGACGCCTTCGCGCGCCAGCTGGTGACGCTCACCGAATCCAACGAGCAGCGCCTGAACGCGGCGCGCGAAGCCGCGAGCGTCGACTCCCAGCGTAACCGCGAGGAAGGCGCCAAGAACCTCAAGGACTTCTCGACCAGCGTGCAGCTGGCGCTGGCGGAATTAGGGCAGCGCAATGATCGCCGGATGCAGGAGGTGCGCGAGACGCTCGAGACCAGGTTGCGCGAACTCCAGGCCGACAACACCGTCAAGCTCGAGGAGATGCGCCGCACCGTCGACGAGAAGCTCCACGCCACGCTCGAGCAGCGCCTCGGGCAGTCGTTCCAGATGGTCTCGGAGCGGCTCGAGCTGGTCCACAAGGGGCTGGGCGAGATGCAGGCGCTGGCTTCCGATGTCGGCGACCTCAAGCGGGTGCTGACCAACGTCAAGAGCCGCGGCACCTGGGGCGAGGTCCAGCTCGGTGCAATTCTCGAGCAGATGCTGGTGCGCGAGCAATACGAGCTCAATGTCGAGGTGGTCGCGGGTTCGGGCGAACGGGTCGAGTACGCGATTCGCCTGCCCGGCCAAGGCGGCGACCTGCCGGTCTGGCTGCCCATCGACGCCAAGTTTCCGCGCGAGGATTACGAGCGGTTGGTGCAGGCGCTCGAGCGCGCCGATCCGGTGGCCGCCGAGGCCGCCGCGCGCCAGCTCGAAGTCCGGCTGCGCACCGAAGCCAAGACCATTGCCCAGAAGTACCTGTCACCGCCCCAGACCACCGATTTCGCAATCCTGTTCCTGCCCACCGAGGGGCTCTATGCCGAGGTTCTGCGCCGCCCCGGGCTGGTCGATGGGCTGCAGCGCGACAGCCGGGTGGTGATCGCCGGCCCGACCACGCTCGCTGCCATCCTCTCGAGCCTGCAGATGGGCTTTCGCACCCTGGCGGTCGAGCAACGCTCGAGCGAGGTCTGGCGCCTGCTGGGCGCAGTCAAGAGCGAGTTCGGCAAGTTCGGCGACGTGCTCGACAAGACTCGCACCCAACTCGAGCGCGCCGCCAACACCATCGGCAGCGCCCGCACCCGCACCCGCGCCATCGAGCGCAAGTTGCGCGATGTGGAATTATTGCCTGAGACCGACAGCCGCCGCCTGTTGCCGGAGTTCGACCAGCCGTTGGATGAGGAAGACCTCGCCGACAGCGATCCTGAAGCGGCCGGCTAGGGCCGGGTAAAGAGGCCCCGGGCGAGGAGCAATACTGCCAGGCTCGATCAGAACCCGCCCAGGGTCGTGACGAACTCGTCCGGAGTAGGGCGCTGGCGCCGGGGCTTGGCGCTCGTCACCGTGCCGAAGCTGACGAAGCACACCGCGATCTCCCCGTTGCCCAGCCGGAAGCCGTGGCGCAGTGCTTCCGAGGCCATGCCCTGGCCGCTGCTTAGGCCCGCGCCAAACCCCATCGCCTGCGCGGTCAGCATCATGTTCTGGATTGCGCAGCCCAGCGAGACCAGGCGCTCGTGCGCCGGCGTATTGGGATCGCGTGCCGAGAGGTCGGCGACACATAAGAGCAGCACCGCCCCGCGCTGGGCCTTGGCCCGGGCATCGGCGAGCTGTTCGTCGCTCGCCGTGGCGTCACGTTCGATCAGCGCGGCGGCGAACATCTCCCCGAGGGTCGCGCGCATCGCCGGGGGAATCAGCACGAAGCGCCAGGGCACGAGCAGGCCGTGATCGGGCGCCGCGGCGGCGGCTTCGAAGATCAGCCTGAGCTGGGGTGCGCTCGGTCCTGGCTCAGCCAGCCGCTTGGGCGAGACGTGCTGGCGCAGGTGGATCAGCGATCCGGTAAAGGCCAGCGCGTCGTCGTCGCTCATGGTCGTCTCCCGCGTTTGTTCTCAGGGCTCCAGCGGGTACTTGGAAACGAGGATGCCGTCGGCGTCGCTGTAGAGGTAGTGGCCAGGCACGAAAGTCACGCCGCCGAAGGTTATCGCGACGTCGCGCTCGCCGGTGCCGTCCTTGGCGCTCTTGCGCGGGTTGCTGCCCAGTGCCTTGGTGCCGAAATCGAGCCCGTCCAGCGCCTCGCTGTCGCGCACCGCGCCGTTGATGATCACTCCGGCCCAACCGTTGTTCATGCCGCTCTTGGCAATCATGTCACCCATCAGCGCGGTGTGCACCGAGCCGCCGCCATCGACCACCAGGACTTCGCCGTCTGAGGGCTTGGCGAGCGTTTCCTTGACCAGCTGGTTGTCCTCATGGCAGCGGATCGTGCGAATCCGGCCGGCAAACGACTTGCGCTGCCCCAGCGAGCGGAATTGCAGGTCGCAGGATTGGGCTTTCGGGTGGGCGTCGAAGAGGTCGCAGGTGACGATGGCCATGTTTGATCGAATCCGGTGGTTGGGGAAGGGGAGGTCGGAGAGGCGAGTATCGCGCATCCGGCCCGCGACGTCACCGGGTTCCAGCGGCAGGACTGAAAGGCCCTTGGCGCGCGGCACGCCGGCCACACGGTGCTGAATTCGCCCAGCGGGATTGCTCTTCCACGATGTGAAATAGAGGCGTTGCGGCGCGTCAAACGAGTATTTCATGGGGGCGTATTTCATTCCGGATCATGATACGTAATGCCAAGTATATGTTTTTAAACCGTAAAAACAACCTTAGTCACCGTAGGCTTTTTTGATGCCATGCAATACGAAAAGGCTAATCTTAATCACCGAATTGAGTTCAGCGACGCCAAAAGCGTTGCCAGCAAGTTAACCCGAAAGCCACCGTAATTATCGCCATTTGAGGAGTCATCATGCCGTCACGAGAACTGGAAGCCCAGAAGCTGCAGAAGGATTGGTCGGAAAACCCCCGCTGGCGCGGCATCAAGCGCGGCTACACGGCTGAAGACGTGATCCGGCTGCGCGGGTCGCTGCCGATCGAGCACACGCTCGCCAGGCACGGCGCCGAAAAACTCTGGAAACTGCTCGAGGACGAGCCCTTCGTCAATTCGCTGGGCGCGATGAGCGGCAACCAGGCAATGCAGCAGGTGCGCGCCGGACTCAAGGCGATCTATCTGTCGGGCTGGCAGGTGGCGGCTGACGCCAACGTCGCCGGCGAAATGTATCCCGACCAGTCGCTCTATCCTGCCAACTCGGTGCCGCTGGTGGTCAAGCGCATCAACAACACCCTGACCCGCGCCGACCAGATCCAGTGGATGGAAGGCAAGACCCGGGCCGACGCCGACTACGTCGATTACTTCGTGCCGATCATGGCCGATGCCGAAGCCGGATTCGGCGGTGTCCTTAACGCCTTCGAGCTGATGAAAGCGATGATCGAAGCCGGCGCATCGGGCGTGCACTTCGAAGACCAGCTGGCATCGGTCAAGAAATGCGGCCACATGGGCGGGAAGGTGCTGGTGCCGACCCGCGAGCAGGTCGCAAAGCTGACCGCTGCCCGGCTCGCCGCCGACGTGATGGGAGTGCCGACCCTGGTGGTGGCGCGCACCGACGCCGAGGCTGCCGATCTGATCACCTCGGATGTCGACGAGAACGATCGAGCGTTCCTCACCGGTGAGCGCACCGTGGAAGGGTTCTACCGCACCCGACCGGGACTGGAGCAGGCGATCTCGCGCGGCCTGGCCTACTCGCCCTATGCCGACCTCGTGTGGTGCGAGACCGGCAAGCCCGATCTCGACTATGCGCGCAAGTTCGCCGCAGCGATCCACCAGCAGTTTCCGGGCAAGATGATGGCCTACAACTGCTCGCCGTCGTTCAACTGGAAGAAGAACCTCGACGACGCCACGATCGCGCGCTTCCAGACCGAGCTCGCGGCGATGGGCTACAAGTTCCAGTTCATCACGCTGGCCGGCTTCCACTCCCTGAACTACGGGATGTTCGACCTCGCCCATGGCTACGCGCGTCGCCAGATGTCGGCTTTCGTGGAACTGCAGCAGAAGGAGTTCGCGGCCGCCGAGCGCGGTTTCACCGCGGTCAAGCACCAGCGCGAAGTCGGCACCGGCTACTTCGACGCGGTGACCACGACGGTCGAGGGCAATTCTTCGACCGCGGCGCTCAAGGGCTCGACCGAAGAGGCGCAGTTCGCAGCGCCCAAGGCCCGCGCCGCGGCCTGATCGTGCTGCTCGCGCAGCGCGCGCTTACTGACAGAAGTGCGATCGCCCCCGGCCCGTCATGGGCCGGGGTGTCACGCGCGATCAGACCAGCTTGAGCAAAGCCCTGATCTTGGCCTTGATGTCGTTAATCTCGACCGGCGTGGCCCGACCTTTGCTTTCTGCCTGGCGGACTTTCCAGTCGAGACTCTTGATCTGGTCGGCGAGCGCCGCGCCTGTTGCGCCACTGCCGGTGAGCAAGACCTCGAAGGGGTAGCCCTTGATCTGCTTGGTGATCGGGACACAGATCAACAGTCCCGTCCGCCGGTTGTAGGCCTTGGGGCTCAGGACGACGGCAGGTCGCCGTCCGGTTTGCTCGTGCCCGCTCTGGGGCGTGAAGTTCAACCGGATGATGTCCCCTTCATCAGGGACATAAGCCGCTGCCATCAGAGCAACTCCTGGCCCTGCGGCATGCCGAAGTCCTGCTCTGTGTGCCGGTTCTTTGCCGTGATGCCGGCCAGCAGATCATCCAGGGAATACACCGGCGCTGCCGGTTCGATGATGACTCGCCCCCCCTCTGCTCGGACTTCGACTTGCTGATCCACACAGAGATGGGCCGCTTCCATGATGGCGGCAGGCAAACGCACCGCCGGGCTGTTGCCCCATTTCTTGACCAGTTGAATCGCCACGACGTCCTCCTGAGCTGAAACAAATGTAGATACACAAACAGTATGGGCGAGCAGCTTCTAAGTATCAACAATAGTATCTACCAGACTACAGGTCAGGCTGATCGCGATCATGACCGGCGGCCAATCTCTTCAGGCGTTCGCTCTCTTTGCGAGCCTCGGTCAGAAATTCGCTCCAGTCGTCCGGCGGGTGGCCTCTATCGAGCATCTTCCTGAATACCCGGTAGGCCTCGTCGTTGCTGTGGTAGGCCCGCTTGGTGTCCTGGTCATTGACCCAGGCAAACACGATCACCTTGCTGGCTGCGTGGTAGCGGAAGAACAGCCGATATTGCTGGAAGAACTTCGCCCGGAGCCAGTGTTTGCGCTCGGCACCGAGGCTGTTCCCTTGGCGGTATTCAGGACGCGTCGGATTCTGTGGCACGACCTTGAAGGCCAGCTTGGCGATAGCAGCCAGTCGCTTGCTGGCGCTCCTTCTGGTGTAACCAATCGGGTCGCCCTTGCTGAATTCCTCGACCTCCACGATCAGGTCGTCGAGCTGCGCCAGGAACAGCGGGTGGGCAAAGATTGTCCAGCCATTGATCACCAACGGTGCAGGTCTCCTGGCAATCATTCACCGTCAACTGACAGGGCCGCATCAAGATCGACTTCGATGCTGCCCACCAGCGACTGCAAGCGCCGCGCCAGTCCGGCATCGATGGCTTGCAGGCGCTCGGGATGTGCGGCCATATCCCTGGCCAGAAAACCGAGAAATCCATCGAGCACCGGGTCGTCGCCATCGGGGCCTGCGGCGCGCGTCAGCACGACCTCTCCGTTGGGGCGGATCGCGTAGCGGATCTTGTCGCGCTTGCTCAGTCGCAGGGCGCGACGCACCGTTGCAGGCACGGTTGTCTGGTACCTGTCGGTCAGACTGGAATCGACTTCAAGAGTGGCTGCCATGCGGCCCTCCGTTGAGATTGGTAGATTGCTTCGATTGTAATGTAA
>JAHYJF010000197.1 GCA_019428955.1 Burkholderiaceae bacterium | reverse complement strand
ATCGGCGCCATCGTGACCACTGCGGCGATGGCGATTTTTGCGTCCGACATTCCCGCCGCCCTCGTCCGCATTCCCGGAACCGCCGCCTCGGCTGCCTATATCGATGATCTGAACGCCCTTACGCGCGAGGGCAAGGTCGGCCGCGCGCTTGGCATCTCGGTCACCTCGTCGGCGATCGGCGGCGTCTTCGGCTCGCTCGTGCTGATGGTTGCGGCACCCCAGCTTGCCCTGGTATCGCTCAACTTCACCTCGTTCGAATATTTCTGGCTGGCACTGCTCGGGCTGTCGGCGGCAGTCATGCTGGGCACCGGCTCGATCCTGAAATCGCTCATGTCGCTGTTGTTCGGCCTCATGATCGCCAGCGTCGGCATGGACACCACATCGGGCTTTCCGCGCTTTACCTTTGGCGTCACCTCGCTGCTGGGCGGCATCGCCTTCGTTCCGGCGCTGATCGGCATGTTCGCGATTCCAGAGCTGATCCGCACCTTCGTGAACCGCGACTCCGTGCCGCCGGCGGCCCCGATCGGCAACCCCTTGCGGGTGTTCCAAGGCATCGGCGGCGTGCTGTGGCGGACCAAGACCGGGCTGCTGCGCGGCTCGACCATCGGCACGGTGATCGGTATCCTGCCCGGTGCCGGATCCGACATCGCCTCGTGGATTTCCTATGCCGTGTCCAAACGCTTTTCCAAAACGCCAGAAAAATACGGCAAGGGCACCGAGACCGGGCTGGTCGAAGCCTGCGTCGCCAACAATTCGGCGCTCTCGGGCGCCTATGTGCCGGCGATGGTCTTTGGCATCCCCGGCGACAGCATCACTGCCATCGTGATCGGGGTGCTCTATGTGAAGGGCCTCAACCCCGGACCGATGGTGTTCCTGACCTCGGGCGACAAGATCATGGCGATCTTCCTCGTGTTCCTGATTGCCAACCTGTTGATCGTGCCGCTGGGCCTCTTGGCCGTGGCGCTGGCATCGCAGGTGCTGCGGGTGCCCAAGCTGACACTGGCGCCGCTGATCCTCGGCTTCTGCGTTGTCGGCTCCTACTCCATCGACTCCTCGGCATCGGGCATTGTAATCATGCTAGTTCTGGGTATCTTTGCCTATCTGATGGAAGAGAACGGATTCCCGATTGCGCCGGCGATCCTGGGAATCGTCATGGGGCTACTTGTGGAACGGAACTTCGTTACATCCCTGATCAAATCCGACGGGCTGGCGCTAGGGTTCGTCGAACGCCCCATAGCCGCGGGGCTTGCGCTGACGGTGCTGGTTGTCTGGGCCACTCCGGCGGTCGTCTGGCTGGCCCGACGGCGCACAAGGGCCGCGGCATGACATTGGCACGCATCATCCCGGCGAAGTCGCTGGCAGAAACCGCCGCAGCGCAGATCCGCGACGCGATCCTGTCGGGCGCCTTTCGGCTGGGCGAGAACATATCCGAAGACCGTCTGGTCGACCATCTGGGGGTTTCCCGCACCCCTGTGCGGGACGCGATGGCGATACTGGCCCGCGAAGGCCTGGTGGTGGTGCGCCCCAAACGCGGTTCTTTCGTGTTCGAGACCTCGCCCGAAGACATCAAGGCAATCTGCGCCTATCGCGAAATCCTTGAAACGCAGGGTGCGCGCGTGGCCCTGGGCAACGCGCGGCAAGCCTATCTGGACGAACTGACGGCGATCATGGACGACATGAAAACCGCGCTGGAACACGAGGATGCGGTCGCTTACGGACGGCTCGACACGCAGTTCCACAACGCCGCGTTCAGGCATTGCGGCAATTCCTACTTGCGCGATGCCAATGCGCTCGTGGCAGGCCGGATCGCCGCGCTGCGCGCAAGCATCACCGCGCCTTATGCAGAGCGTCGGGCCGAGTCCATGGCCGAACATGCTACCCTGACAGACCTGCTGGCCCGAGCCGACCTCGACGCCTTTGACGTCGCGCTGAAAGTCCATATTCGGCGCACCGAGGATGTCTATAGCCGGGCGCTGGCAGAGGGACACCTTGGCAGCACGCCAAAGGGCAAGGAGAGATCGAAATGAGGCAGAACGGACTTCTGGATGGTGCGAAGCGGCTCCGCGCCCGCCTCGCGCAGGGGGGGATTCTGGCCTGCCCCGGCGCCGCCGACGCCCTGACGGCCCGTCTGGTGGTGCAGGCGGGCTTTGATGCCGTCTACATGACCGGGCTCGGCGCCACGGCGGCGCGGCTGGGAACGCCCGACCTTGGCCTGATGACCCTTTCCGAAATGGCCGATCAGGCCCGCGCCATGGTCCGCGCCTGTGAGCTGCCGGTCATTGCCGATGCCGATACGGGCTACGGCGGCCCGCTGAACGTGCGGCGGATGTTGCAGGACTATTCCCTCGCCGGGGTGGCGGCGCTGCATCTTGAGGATCAGGAAAACCCGAAACGTTGCGGACAGCTGTCCGGCGTGCGTCTGGTCAGCCGCGATCAGGCCGCAGCGCGCTTGCGCTCTGTCGTCGCCGCGCGCACCGAAATGCAGCTCGATGTGGTCCTGATAGGACGTACGGACGCGCTACAGCCCGAAGGTCTGCCCAGCGCTCTGGCGCGCGCAAAGGCCTACAGGGACACAGGCATTGATCTGGTTTTTGTCGATGGCGTGAAAACCAGAGCCGAGGTCGAGGGCATCGCGCGCGGGCTCGACGGACCGAAGGTCGTCAGTCTGGTTGACGGAACAGATGCCGCGCTTCTGACCCTGCCAGAGCTGGAGGAGATGGGATTCACCGCCGCGCTCTACGCCGTGACGGCCCTGTTCGCCGCCATTGCCGGAACCCGGGCCGCGCTTTCGGCGCTCAGGCAGAACCTGCGGCCCACCACCCCCCCTCCGGCGGAATATACGGATTATGCGCAGGTGGTGGACCTGTCCGGACATCAGGCTTTTTCGCATGCCTTTGAGACCAATGGGTAATGACGTGCAATGCGGCCGTGGCCCCCGGGGGAAAGGCAGATAGGCGAAGCGGTTGCGCAGCACGCGTCCGAGAGGCGCGCGTCAATCTGGATGAGACCCTGCGTCGCGGGGTCAGGTAACCTATCCGTCTGATTGTCGCTGGCACGGCCCTGCGCCCCGGTTGATCGACGCTCCGCGACAATCAGGCTTCGGCCCCCGTGCAGCCGGCCCTTGCGGTGCGTCAATTGTCGCCGCCCAAGGGTTCGGGCTTGCCGCCTCGGCCACCAGCGCCGCAAGGCGGAAGAAGCCGTGGACCATCTTGGAAGATGGCGAAAGAAGGAACAGCACAACCACCGTAGCGAGGTGGATCGCCAGCAGCGGGCCGACGAATTCGGTGCCTGTCGCTGCATAAAGCGCAAGGCCGGTCAGGGCCACGGCCCCAGAAGCAGGATGAAGGCCATCTCGCCGCCCCAGACCCGCGCGGCCCCGAGCGCGGGGGCGGCCCTAAGCTTCAAAAAGGCCAGACCCGCAGCACCTGCCACCATCATCAGCCCACCCGGCACGCCCAAGACGCCGGACGACAAGGTGGCAGAGGTCATCCGGCTGACGCAGGACGCGCCGCCGCACGAGGCGACGCACTGGACGATCCGGGCGATGGGCAAGGCGGTCGGGCTGGCCGCCTCGACGGTGCGGGACATCTGGAAGGCGCATGGGCTGAGCCCGCACCGCTGGCGGCAGTTCAAGCTCTCCAACGACCGGGCATTCGCCGAGAAACTGCACGATGTGGTCGGGCTCTATGTTGCGCCGCCGGCCCATGCGGTGGTGCTGTCGGTCGATGAAAAGTCGCAAATTCAGGCACTTGACCGCACCCAGCCGGGCCTGCCGCTGAAGAAGGGGCGCGGGCCGAGCATGACCCACGATTACAAACGCAACGGCACGACGACGCTCTTTGCCGCGCTCAATGTGCTGGACGGATCGGTCATCGGCCAGACCATGCAGCGCCGCCGGCATCAGGAGTTCATCCGCTTTCTCAACCAGATCGAGCGCGACATCCCTGCAGGCAAGGCCATCCACGTGATCCTCGACAACTATTGCACCCACAAGCACTCGAGCGTCCGACAGTGGCTGGAACGCCATCCCCGATGGACGTTTCACTTCATCCCGACATCGTCATCCTGGCTCAATGCGGTGGAAGGGTTCTTTGCCAAGCTCACACGGCGCAGGCTCAAGCACGGTGTGTTCCGATCCGTCACCGACCTGCAAGCCGCCATCACCCGCTTTATCGACGAACACAACGCCACCGAAGCCAAACCATTCACATGGCGCGCCAACCCCGACGACCCCAACTTCGATACCTCTGAGCGTGATTTCAGCAGGTTTTGCGTTGCGGCCTTCAAGAATTCAAAGGGTTAGTGTGGTGTAGCGGGCCAATTTCCGGAAACCTTGTAGTCACACACGTTGTTCTGATTGCCGTTGATCTATGGGCGATGACGGTGATATATTCGCTACACAATGTATACGCGCATCACCAAGACCGGCGACCGCCAATATCTGCAATTGGTCGAGTCCTTTCGCAACGACCGCGGCCAGGTGCGCGTGCGCGTCATTGCCAATCTCGGGCGCCTGGACAGATTGAGCCCCGACAAGCTCGACCCGCTGATCAATGGGCTGAACCGTGCGCTTGGGCGCGGCGAGAATACATCGTCCGAGATCATTCAGGAGGCAGGCCGGGCACATGGCAATGTCTTCGCCCTTCATGAGCTTTGGTGTGAACTGGGGTTTCAGAAGGCGCTAAACCGAGCCCTGCGCTCCAGCCGCCGTGAGTTTGACGCGGAAGCGCTTATACGCGCGATGGTGTTCAACCGCCTGTGCGAACCCGACAGCAAATTGGGCTGCCTGCGCTGGCTGGAAACTGTTGCCATTCCAGCGATGCCTGATGGCGTGACGCACCAGCAATTGTTGCGCGCGATGGACGCGCTCATGGACAATGGCGAGGTGGTAGAGGACGCCTTGGCGCGTCAGATACGGCCCTTGGTCGATCGTGATCTGGCCGTTGTCTTCTATGATCTGACCACAGTGCGCATCCATGGGGAGGGCGCGGTCGAGGATGACATTCGGGCGTTTGGGATGAACAAGGAGCGGGGTGGTATCGCCCGTCAGTTTGTCTTGGGCATTGTGCAGACTGCGGATGGCCTGCCGCTCATGCATACCGTTCACCCCGGCAATGTCGCAGAGACCAAGACGCTGCAAGCCATGCTGACGACCGTTCTGCAGCGCTTCCCCATTGATCGCGTCATTCTGGTGGCTGATCGCGGCCTGCTGAGCTTTGATAACATCCATCATCTGACGGACATGGCCAATCAGGGTGGGCGCAAGTTGGAGTTCATCCTGGCCGTGCCTGCCAGACGGTATGGCGAATTGATCGGCACCTTCCGTGAACTGAGCTTTGATGAAGAAGGCTTGGCCGAGGCGCGGTTTGCCGAGCATCGCCTGATTGTCGCCCATGATCCACTCCGCGCGGCTGAGCAGGGTGGCAAGCGCCGCACGCGCATCGCCGAGCTGGAAGCTATGGCCGAGAAGATGGTCACAAAACTCGATGCCCAGGATGATGGTAAAACCGCACAGGGGCGTCGTGCTTCCGACCGCGGGGCCTATAGCCGCTTCACCCGCGCCGTCGCTGAGGCCGAAATGACGCGCTTCGTGAAACCCGACCTGACCGCAGACCGCTTCTCTTGGAGCATCGATGAAGACGCCATTGCTAACGCGCAGTTATTCGATGGCAAGCTCGTGCTGATCACCAATGCCCCAGACCTGACACCAGCCGAGGCAGTCGAGCGCTATCGGTCCTTGGCGGATATCGAGCGCGGCTTCCGCGTGCTGAAATCCGACATCGAGATCGCACCGGTGCATCACAGACTGCCAGATCGCATCCGCGCCCACGCGCTCATCTGCTTCATGGCATTGACCCTCTACCGTGTCATGCGAATGAGGCTGAAGGCCCAAAGGCACAGCGCGAGCCCACGCACCGCGCTGGACCTTCTCGCAAGGATCCAGAAGCACACTGCTCATATCGGAAATCGCACATTCAACGGCACCAGCAAAACAACACAGGAGCAACTTGATCTCTTCGAGGCCATGGGCCTCAAAAAACCCGCCTGACACCCAAGCGTAGTCACACAAACACGATTTCCGTGTAAACAATATCAATAACTTACGCGATTAACTGTCGAACTTGGGGGGCATTGGCTGCTGATCAAAACCTACGAGATGGCCGAGGCCAGTGCCGTGCAACCCTTTGCCTATCTGCAACTGGTCTTTGCCAGCGCCATCGGCATTTTCGTCATGGGCGAAACCCTGCGGCCCAATGTGGCGCTGGGGGCCGCGATTGTCGTGGGGGCGGGATTGTTCACACTTTGGCGGGCGCGGCAGAAAGCCGTCTGATCCCCGCCTCTTGCGTGTAGAAAAACCCATCAGAGGCTTATCTTTTACTTGTTCTACATTCTCACAGGGTCTTGGTGTCTGTAATCCTGATTTAACCCCAGCGGTTTAGGGTGTCAGGAATGTGCGCAATGCAGCGGGCGGTATCCGTTTGGAAGCGCGCGTTTCCTGGCCACCACTGACGACCTCAATGCCTGAGGTGCGATGCCCGCCCTGCCCGCGCCTTCGGCTTGCGGAACGGGACATGATCGCGTGGGGTTGCAACG
>JAHYJF010000196.1 GCA_019428955.1 Burkholderiaceae bacterium | reverse complement strand
GGCGCTCGCCGAGGCTTCGATGAAGCGGATTGTCAGCGGAGTGGCGGCCACCTTCGGCGCCCAGGCGGAACTGGATTTCCGGGTGCTCTTCCCGCCGACCGTGAATGACGCGGAACAGGCCGACTTCGCCGCCCAGATCTGCAACGAAGTGGTCGGTGAAGACATGGTCGAGCGCAATCCGCCGCTGATCATGGGCTCGGAAGACTTCTCGCTGATGCTCGAGCGCCGCCCGGGCTGTTTCGTCAATCTCGGCGGCATGCGCGAGAACGGAAACTTCGAACTCCACAACCCGCGCTTTGACTTCAATGACGCGATCCTGCCCCTGGGCGTGGCCTTCTTCACCCGGTTGGTGGAAACCCGACTCAGCAGGGCTTGACGCCGATGAACTGCACCTCGCTTGCGGCGCCGAGCCAGTGCTCGAGCGCCCGGCAGGTGCCGTCCCGGCACCACTCGTAGTCCTGGGCATAGGGCGAGCGGGTCAGCGCGAGCTCGTCGAAGCGCTGGTGCCGATCGCTTTGCCAGGCGCCGTCGCGCCAGTACCCGCCGTCCTCGGGTTCCATCCCCGCTCCCGAGCCGCGCACCCGGCTGCCAACGAGCTCAAGGTGATCGGCATGAACTTCATAGTCCTCTTCCCAGGCGACGTGTTCGACCGAATGCAGCCAGCGCAACGTGAAGGTCTCCCCCGGAATTCTGGCGAGAACCACCGCCCCCGCCAGCAGGCACGCCGCAATCATGCCTGTGCCGCACCCGCCGGTACCCGATTCCGCCACCAGTGATGTCCGACGAACAAGGCGGACAGGGCAAAGCCAATCTCGTCGGTGGCCGGCAGCGCCGCGACCAGCATGAACGCAGCCGCCATCGCCAGCAAGCGCTCCCACCATGCGAGCCGATGCTGGAAGTGGCCGATGCTCGCCGCCCCCCACAGCCCCATCGAGATCAACGCCTTCATCACGATGTAGGCCACGTCCAGCGGGCCGCCGTCGCCCTGGAGCATCAGCGCCGGCGAATAGACCGCCATGAAGGGAATCACAAAACCGGCAATGGCCAGCCGCATCGCCTGAACGCCGATCTTCAATCCGCGCACCTTAGCAATGGGCGAAGCGGCGAAAGCAGCGAGCGCCACCGGCGGAGTCAGATCGGCCATGATGCCGAAATAGAACACGAACATGTGCGAAACGATCAGCGGCACGCCCAGTGCCAGCAACGCCGGCGCGGCCAGCGAACTGGTGATGATGTAGTTCGGAATCGTCGGAATTCCCATGCCCAGAATCAGACAGACCAGCATGGTGAGCACCAGGCTCAAGAACAGGCTCTGCTGCCCGAGCGCGATCACGTAGCCGGCGAACAGGGTCGCGATCCCGGTGAGCGTCACCACCCCGATGATGACCCCGACCAGCGCACAGGCGATGCCGACCGGCAGCGCGTGGCGCGCGCCATCCTCTAGCGCCGTGACCATCATGGCGAGCGTCGGACGGCGCCCGCCCATTAGCAGGGCCGCCGCCACCAGCACGAAGGCCAGCACGAAGAACACCCCGACGCCGTACTTGAAGAAGCTCGAACTGAGCAGCGCCAGCACCACCCAGAATGCCATCCGCAGGGCGATCGGGCTGCTCGTCCCGGTAATGGCGACGCCGAGGATCAGCAGGCAGGTCAGCGCCAGCCCGACCATGCCCGAAAAGAGCGGCGTATAGCCCGAGAACAGCAGATAGACCAGCGCTGCGAGTGGCAGGATCAGGTGCCAGCGCTCGCGTACCGCCGTCCAGGGGTTCGGGCACTCCTCTTTCGGGAGACCGGTCAAATTGCGCCGGCCGGCCTCCAGATGGACCATCCAGAACACCGTGACGAAGTACAGGATGGCCGGAATCAACGCCGCCTTGACGATCTCGACGTAGGGAACGTCGATGGTCTCGGCCATGATGAACGCGACCGCACCCATCACCGGCGGCATGATCTGCCCGCCCATGCTCGAAGTTGCCTCGACGCCACCGGCGAACTCGGCCCGGTAGCCGAAGCGCTTCATCAGCGGAATCGTGAATTGCCCGGTGGTCACCACGTTGGCGACCCCTGAACCGTTGATGGTGCCCATCAGCCCGGACGAAATCACCGACACCTTGGCCGGTCCGCCGCGGGTGTGTCCCACGGTACCCATCGCGAAATCGGTGAACAACCTGATCATCCCTGCCTGTTCGAGAAAACTGCCGAACAGGATGAACAGGAAGATATAGCTCGACGACACGTAAGTTGGAATGCCGTAGATGCCCTCGGTACCGAAGCCTAGCTGATCGACCACCTGCTCGAACGCAAAACCACGATGGGCAAATTCACCGGGAAGATAGTTGCCGAACAGGGCGTAGGCGACAAACAGCGCACAGATGAACGGCAGCGCGATTCCCATCACCCGCCGCGCCCCTTCGAACACCAGCACGACCGTGACGATGCCGACAATCATGTCGACGGTGGTCGGGTTACCAGCGCGCTCGATCAGGTCGGCCTCGAAGATCCAGTGATAGAAGGCGAGCACGAAGGCGATAATTCCCAGCGCCCAGAATCCAATCCGCAGTGGCGTGCTGGTGGTGCGGGTCGAGCAGAAGATCAGCAACAACAGGAAACCGACGTGCACCGCGCGCACGATGCTGCTCGAGATCGGGCTGAAGGCCGCAGTGATGATCTGGAAGGTCGAGAACGCGATGGCCACCGCCAGAATGAAGCGACTCGATCCCAGCGGCGAATCAAACTCGTCGTGCGCTGCGGTTGCCGGCATGATCTACCCTCCAAATGCGCAAAAACCCGGTCGGCACCGAACAAGGATCGGTGCCGACCGGGTCGGATTATGAGTGCAGCTTACTTGATCGCGCCCACTTCCCGGTAATACTTCTCCGCCCCCGGATGCAGCGGAATCGACATCGTCGGTGCATTCTTGATGTTGATCGCCGTCGCCGCCTTGTGGGCCGCGACCATCGAGTCCAGGTTGGTGAACAGTTGCTTGGTCATCTGGTAGGCCAGCTCGTTCGAGACGCCGGCGTGCGTGACCAGATAATTGGGGATGCTCGCTGTGGTGACGTCGGTAGTCTGCCCGTCGTAGGTGTTGGCCGGAATGATCCCCGGCTGGTAGGCGGCGTCACCGACCTTGGCAACGATATCGTGAGGGATCGAAACCACGACGATCTTCACCGAAGTGGCGAGATCGCGGATCGAGGCGACCCCGAGGCCGGCTGACTGCAGGGTGGCGTCGAGCTGTCGATTCTTGATCAGTTCGACCGACTCGCCAAAGGGCAGGAACTCGGTCTTGCTCAAATCGCTGTAGCTCAGGCCCGCCGCCTTGAAGATCGCCCGGGCATTGACTTCGGTGCCCGACTTGGGCGCACCGACCGAAACCCGCTTGCCCTTGAGGTCAGCCAGGGTCTTGATGCCCGACTCGGCACTGGCAACGATCTGGATGTAGTTGGTGTAGATAGCGGCAATCCCGCGCAACTTGGCGCGTGGCTTGTCGAAACCCAGCTCGGCATTACCGGTGTAGGCGCCGCTCACGGTATCGGCCAGCGCAAAGGCGATCTCGCCGCGACCCGCTTCGAGCAGGTTGACGTTCTCGACCGACGCCTTGGTCGACTGGACGGTCGCCTTGGCGTTGGGAATAGTTTTGTTGTAGATCGTCGACAAGGCGGTGCCGAGCGGGAAATAGACGCCGCTGGTGCCGCCCGTGAGGACATTTATGAACTGCTGTTGCGCCTGAGCGGCTGACAACGTCAACACCCCAAACGCGGCAACCGCGACTTTTGCTAACAAGCGTTTCATTCATTCCTCCGAAAGATTTTTTGAACAAAGCGGGGCCAGTATAGCGAAACACAGTTGCCAGGACAGTCTCTTTAGCCCAGAAAGACGATCGCGACCGCTATCGGGCAGGCCAGGGCAACGGCAATTCCCACTGCCAGGTCCGGCGAAATGCCGCGCCTGATCGGTCGCTGCCTTGTCCATCGGGCGTCGGCATATTGGCGCAAGGGGACCCGAAACGACAGTGGATTGAGCCCTGCGGCGATCTTGGCGGTGGAAGCGTTCATGATCATGTCATCGTTCTCCAGGTGAGTGGACAAGATGTCACAATCGGGGCTCAAGACATGAGCCCAACTACGGGCGGCGCGCCCGATCAATCCTCTGCTGGCGCAACCACAACCCGGAAAGAATCGCTTCCTGCGGTGCCGATCCTGAAACCGTCAGCCCTGGCAGGGTTCAGTCAGCCAGGCCCAGTTCGCGCATCATCCGGCGATCTTCCAGCTCCGCGCGGGCCTCGTGGAGCCGCTTGGCGTGCTCCGAGGGCGCTATATTGCGATAATCCTCGGGCGAGGACTCGACTCTGCCCTTGCGCATCCGTTCCGCCTGCCGCTTGCTGACCACTGATTTCTGATGGGTTGCGCTCATCTCCGAACTGGGTTTAGGCGTGGCTTTCAATGCGAACTCCGGTTAATTCAGCGAATCGTCCCTTATATCAGATTTTGCTCATTCCTGACGAACGGGAGGCATCGGAACCAGTCATTACGGCCACATCGGTCGGCACCCTGGCGCCCTAAATGGCCCTAAGCCGGAGTCCAACGGCATGCGCCGCTCATGAGAGAATTGCCGCAGCAGCAATCTCAACGGAGAATCAGCATGAAGCATTCAACAATCAGCGCAGTCGCAACCATCACGCTCCTCGGCGCACTGGCTGCCGGCTGCGCCGGCCCGGCGGCCACCAGCGGCCTCTATCGGGCCGGCCAGACCGGCACCGAACAAGTGGTCCGTCTGGCCGTGGTCGAAAGCGTCCGCGAAGTGCTCATCAATCGCGGCGAAACCGGCGTGGGTACCGCTGCCGGCGTAGTCGTCGGTGGCGTGGCTGGCAGCACCGTCGGCGGCGGTCGCGGATCGGCGGTCGGCACCGTGCTTGGTGCCGTAGCCGGGGGCCTCGTCGGCCAGGCTGTCGAACGGCAGAACAACCAGGTGCGCGGCCTCGAGATCACCGTCCGGCTCGAAAATAGGCAGCTGCGCGCCATCACCCAGGAAGCCGACGAGACCTTCCAGCCCGGCGACCGGGTGCGGCTGGTCAGCGGACGGGGCGGCACCAGGGTGACGCACTAGATCATGGCAGAGCCGGAACTGATTCCAGCTGATTTCCTGGTCATTGGCGCCGGCATCGCCGGCGCTTCGATCGCCTACTGGCTGGCACCCTACGGCCGCACGCTGATACTGGAGCGCGAGTCGCACCCCGGCTATCACACCACCGGGCGCTCAGCGGCCTTCTACCTGACCAGCTACGGCACGCCCCAGATCCGGCGGCTGACGATGGCCAGCCGGGCCTTCTTCTCGGCTCCCCCGGCGGGGTTCGCCGAACACCCGGTGATCGGTCCGCGGATCGGGCTGATGCTCGCCGGCATCGGCCAGGAAGCCCAGCTCGACGAAGCCGAGGCGACGGTACGCTCGGTCTTCCCCGCTGCGCCCCGGCTCGATCGCGCTGCCACCTGCGCACTGGTGCCGGTGCTGCGTCCCGAATGCGTGCTGGGCTCAGTGACCCAGCCTGACGGCGGCGATATCGATGTCCACGGCCTGCACCAGGGTTTCCTGCGCGGTGCGCGCCAAGCCGGTGCCCGGCTGGTCTGCGACGCCGAGGTCACCGCGCTCGAACGCGACTCGGGCCAATGGCTGGTGCGCACCGGCACCGCTGCGACGCGCGAATACCGCGCCCCGGTGGTCATCAATGCCGCCGGCGCCTGGTGCGACCGGGTCGGCGCCCTGGCGGGCCTGCGTCCGCTTGGATTGCAGCCGATGCGCCGCTCGGCGTTCCTGTTCACCCCGCCACCGGGAATTGAGGTCGGGGCCTGGCCACTGACGATTGCCACTGACCACAGCTGCTACTTCAAGCCCGACGCCGGGCTGATACTGGCCAGCCCGGCCAATGCCGACCCGGTCGAGCCTCAGGATGTCCAGCCCGAGGAAATCGACATCGCCACCGGCATCGCGCGAATCGAGGCGTTGACCACCATGAAGATCAGGCGTCCGACCCGAACCTGGGCCGGATTGCGCTCCTTCGTTCCCGACGGCGACCTGGTGGGCGGTTTCGATCCCGACGCCCCCGGATTCTTCTGGCTGGCCGGACAGGGTGGCTACGGAGTCCAGACCTCCCCGGCTGCCGGGGAGGCCTGCGCGGCGATCGCGCGCGGGATTCCGTTGCCGGCTGCGGTGGCGGATTTCGGCCTTACTGCGGCAATGCTCTCGCCGGCCAGATTGCGCGCCTCCTGAACCGGCGCTGCTGACCGCGGCGCGCCGCGGTCAGTGAAAGTGCGCCGACTCGGGCTCGATGTCAGCCGGCATCTCGGCGTGCACCACGTCGCCTTTGCCGTTGGGGAAGAGCGGCGCCCCGCAGTCTTCACAGTAGTCGGGTTCAGTCATTTCCGGCCACAAGCGGACATCGGTGACACCGACTTCGCGGAGCGTTTCGCGGATCTGCTCGATCGGGGGCGTATCGTCGCTCTCGCTCTCGGCCCCGAGCAGCGGCCAGACCATTCCCTGAACCACTTCTTCGCCGTCCTCGTCGACCGACAGTCCGATCCGGTACTCGTCGACCCGCTCGTCGCCAAAGGCTGCCACCGTGGCCCGTAGTTCGCCGGCATCGAGG
>JAHYJF010000195.1 GCA_019428955.1 Burkholderiaceae bacterium | reverse complement strand
CCACCCCCGGGCATCCAACCGCCGTCCTCTGATTCGCTCCATCGCCTGCTCCCGTCGTGTGAACTGGAGCAACATTCTCCGCGGTAGCGCGCAGAAATGAAGAACGCCGGCTGGTTACCGGTTACGCCAGGTCGACCATCGCCTGGCCCCGGTCACGAGAGTCGCCATGGACATGTTCGAAGAGGTGCAGCGACTGCGCCCTGCCGCGATCGAAGGTCTGGACTTCGATCTCGAGCTCGTCGCCGCCTGCGAGCTGCGCGATCAGCGCGTCGATCGCCACCCGCCGCCTGAAGGACAGGCGCGACTCGGCCTGCAGCACCGCCCGAATCTCCGGTAATGCGGCCCGCAGCCCCGCGCCGGGGTAGCAAAGCAGCCTGGCAAACGCCCGATAGCTCATTCTCATCGCGCTTCCCCTCAGGCGGCCTTGATCGGGATCGTGCGCTTCTTGCGCGACCCGAAGAGGCTGGCATCAGTGGCCCCATCGGAACAGCCGTTGCCGAAGGTGAAGCCGCCGCCCCCCCCTGAGCTCGTAGGCGTTCTCGGCGTACTCCCGGTGGGTGGTAGGGATGACGAAACGCTCCGTCGAGTTTCTTCATCCGGATCGCCGGCGGGCGCCACACCATCTTCTTTACCACCGCACTGCTGATAATTCCGGCAATCGGTACCGGCATCGCCTTGCAGGATAAGAACTCGCCGCTGGCGATGTTCCAGTTCCTGGCTTTCCTGTCCGGTCTGGGCGGCGACCCGATAACCTTGACCAAGGACAGCGGCTGGATTTTGGGCAAGATCAAGGCGGGGACGCCACCTTCATCCAGAATGCCGGCTTCATCTGGGCGGCGATCCTCATTCCCCTCGTGGCGGCCGCGTGGTTCGGGATGAACAACATCCGCACCCAAGAGGTGACTCCCAATCCTGGTTCTCCGCTGGGCGCCATGTCCAAGATCACCGGCATGCTGCTTATCAGCGCCATCACTGCCGCTGCCGGCCTGTACGTGATCCTGCCAGCCCCGGCAGGCCTTGGCGCGCCGGATTGGGCCAAGTGGTTCGTTCTGCTTGGCATCCTGGCAGCCACGGTGTTCTTGATGAAGCAGATCCCCGGCGAGATCAAGCCTAACCTCGAGCGCCAGTTCAAGATCTTCGGCAACAAGCACACCTGGGTGATGAGCACCATCTACACCATGACCTTCGGTAGCTTTATCGGCTATTCCGCGGGCTTCGCGCTGGCGATCGCGGTGATCTTCGGTTTCACCCACGTGATGGGACCCGACGGCGTGATGATCCACGCTACCAACCCCAATGGGCCCAGAGCCCTCGCGTATGCGTGGATGGGGCCGTTCATCGGCGCGCTGATTCGCCCTATAGGCGGTTGGGTTGCCGACAAGGTGGGCGGCGCCAAAGTGACACAATTCACCACCATCGTGATGGTGGCTGCGGCTCTGGGCGTGGCCTACTACATGAAAGCAGCCTATCAGTCGGCCACCCCCGAACAGTACTTCATGCCGTTCTTCTGCTGTTCCTGGTGCTGTTTGCGATGTCAGGCATTGGCAACGGTTCGACGTTCCGTACCATTTCCCAGGTGTTCTCCAAGGAGCAGGCCGGTCCGGTCCTGGGTTGGACCTCTGCGGTAGCGGCCTATGGCGCGTTCGTCATTCCCCAGGTATTCGGCGAGCAGATCAAGGCCTCGACCCCTGAAAATGCTCTGTACGGCTTCGCCATTTTCTACGCGGCGTGCCTGGTGCTCAACTGGTGGTACTACCTGGGCCCCAAAGCTGAAATCAAGAACCCGTGATATGCGTTCGCAGGCAGGCGCAGACACCGTGCCAATGGCAAGGGCTCGGGGCGCTCCCAAAGGCGTGAGGGGCGACGGATTGACTTGGTGCAAATAATGTTTCGTGGGGCAGCTATCGGAGCGGGCTAGCCACCAGGCTGCGAGGCTTCAGTGCATTGTCAGGGAATGCTGCATCAACCCGTCGAAGCGGCCCAGGAAGGCATCGAGGTCGTCGGTGCTGGTTTCGCGGGCGATCATTTCCTCGACTTCGTGACGGAAGCGCTGTGCCATGGTGCCGCCGAGATACATTTCACGCCGCTGCGCCTTATCCATGATCTCGAAGCCGCCGAACTCGCCGGCGGCGTCATGGAATTCGACGACACAGTAGTGGGGGCTGTTGTAGATCATGTTCATAGCTGGCTTCCTGACGCTGGCTCGATACCAGTGTCGGCGAAGCCTGGATCTACGTCCCCAGCGGGCCGACGGCCGACGCACTGCGACCGACGAACGCGGGCGCACCGTTGCGTGCGGCAGCTGCGCGGCGGTCAGCGGCGCCAGAAGGCCGCGGTGAAGATGACCGCGAAAGTCAGCAACTCGAGCCGGCCGGCGATCATTGCGACCGCCATCACCCAGGTCTGGAAGTCGCTGAGCTGGGCGTAGTTGCCGCTTGGCCCGAGCAGCCCCAGCGCCGGCCCGATGTTGTTGACGATCGAAATCACGCCGGTGACGGCCGACATGAAGTCCATCCCGGTAGCCAGCATCACGAAGATCAGCACCGTGATCGTCACCCCGTAGAGCAGCATGAAGCCGAGCACCGCCATGATCACCTTGGTGGGGATCGGCTGGCCGTTGATCGCCAGGGGCTTGACCTGCTTGGGATGAACGATGCGCGCCAGCTCGCGCCGGGTCTGCTTGAGCAGAATGAGGGCACGGATCATCTTGATGCCGCCGCCAGTCGAACCGGCCGATGAGGCCACGCAACCGAGCAGAAGGATCCACATGCCGCCGAAGATCGGCCAGATGCCGTAGTCGGTGCTGCCGTAGCCGCTCGAAGTGCCGAGTGCGATCGCGCCAAACAGCGCGTGGCGCAGCGCCACCCAGAAGTCGGGATAGAGGTGCTCGTGGGCGTAGAGATAGTAGGCGAGGATAAAGCCGCTGGCGATGATCAGCAGCCAGCTGGCATACGCCTCGCTGTCATTGAGGTAGGCCTTCACGGAGCGTTGCCGCAGGGCCGTGAAGTGGGTGGCGAAGTTGGTGACGGCGATCATCATGAAGATCCCGAGCACCACCTCGACGCCTATCAGGTCGAAACTCTCGATGCCCGCGTCGCGGGTCGAGAAACCGCCCAGCGACAGCGCCGAGAAGGCGTGCGACACCGCCTCGAACCAGGTCATTCCTGCCAGGCGCAACAACACCACGCAGAGCGCGGTCAGGAGAGCGTAGAGCAGCCACAGGTGGCGGGCGGTTTGGGTGACGCGGGGGGTAAGCCTGCCGTCCTTCATCGGCCCGGGCGTCTCGGCCTTGAACAGCTGCATGCCGCCGACCCCGAGCACCGGCAGGATCGCCACGGCCAGCACGATGATGCCCATGCCGCCATACCATTGCATCGCATGGCGCCAGATGTTCAGCGACTGGGGGATATATTCCAGCCCGGTGATCACCGTGGCCCCGGTAGTCGTCAGCCCCGCGCTCGCCTCGAAGAATGCGTCGGTGACGCTCATGGCGGGCAGGGCCAGCAGAAACGGCACCGCCGCCAGCGCCGCCAGCGAGAACAGGCCGACCACCACCAGCAGGCCGTTTTCGCGGGGCAGCAGCTCGCGCTTGCTGTGACGGGTAATGAGCCGCAGCATGAGTCCGACAACCAGGGAAGCGGCCCCGGCAATGACGAAGCTCATGTGGATTCCGTCTTCCACTGCCAGCGACCAGGCGAGCGGCAGCACGAAGGTGCCGGAGAACATTATCCAGAGGCCGGCCAGGTCATGGGCAATCGCCGAAATGCGGTTCATCGTCGATCTATCGCGGTTTGCGGAGCGCGGAGCCGGGACGTCAGAAGAACCCGACGCCGACCTGGAACAGTTTTTCGAGCTTGGGCAGCGTGCGCTTGTTGGTGACGAACACGATGACGTGATCCTCGGACTCGATCACCGTGTCGTGATGGGCGATCACGACCTCCGACGGCCGCCCACTGCCGCCGCGCACGATCGCGCCGATCATCGCGTCCCTGGGCAGGTCGATTTCGTCGATCCTGCGCCCGACCACCTTGGATGACTTTGTATCGCCATGGGCGATCGCCTCGAGCGCCTCGGCCGCCCCGCGGCGCAAGGAGTGCACTGCCACGACATCGCCCCCGCGAACGTGCTTGAGCAGGCCGCCGATGGTCGTTTGCGCCGGCACGACCGCGATATCGATCTGGCTGCCCTGCATCAGATCGGCGTAGGCCTGGCGGTTGATCAGTGCGATCACGCGGCGCGCACCCATGCGCTTGGCGAGCATGCACGACATGATGTTGGTTTCATCGTCGTTGGTCAGCGCGACGAACAGGTCGGTTTCGGCGACGCCCTCGTCAAGCAACAGTTCTTCGTTGCTCGAGTCGCCGTTGAGGACCACCGCCGATGACGGCAGTTCGCCGGCGAGATACTCGCAGCGCCGCCGCTCGGCCTCGATCACCTTGATGTTGTAGTTGGAGCCCAGGGCGCGCGCCAGCCGCAGCCCGATGTTGCCACCGCCGGCGATGATCACCCTGCGAACCGGCTTCTCGACCCGGCGCAAGTCGGTGAGTGCCGTGCGGATGTGTTCCGACGCCGCCAGCATGAACACCTCGTCACCCGGCTCAATCATCGTTTCGCCGTCGGGGCTAACCGGCCGGTCGCCACGGAAGATCGCCACCACCCGCATGTCGACATTGGGGTGGTGCTTGCGCAGGTCGCTGACCGGATGGGACACCAGCGGTCCACCGGCGTAGGCACGAACCACGATCAGGCAGACCCGCCCTTCAGCGAACTCGAGCACCTGCAAGGCTTCGGGAAACTGGATCAGTTTGCTGACGTAGTCGGTGACCGTCTGTTCGGGGCAGATCAGGTGGTCGACCTGGAAGCCGTCGGCGCCGACGATCTCGGGGTGATCGAGAAACTCCGGCGCCCGGATCCGCGCGATGCGCGTCGGGACGTTGAAGACCTTGGCGGCCAGCTGGCAGGCCACCAGGTTGGTCTCGTCGCGGGCGGCCGTCGCGATCAGCATGTCGGCATCTTCGGCGCCGGCGGCTTTCAGCACCGGGACATGGGTGCCGTTGCCGGCTACCGTGCGCAGGTCGAGCCGATTCTGCAACTCATTGAGCTGCGTCAAATTGGTATCGATGACGGTGATGTCGTTACGCTCGGATACCAGGTTTTCGGCAACCGAAACGCCAACCCGTCCTGCGCCGAGGATGATGATTTTCAAGAATTATTCTTGCGGTAAGCGCCGCCGGCAAGGTCGATGCCGAGCTGCTTGAGCTTGCGATAAAGGTGAGTGCGCTCCAACCCGGTGCGCTCCGCCACGCGGGTCATGCTGCCATTCTCACGACTAAGGTGGTGTTCGAAGTAGGCGCGCTCGAACGCGTCGCGGGCCTCGCGCAGCGGCAGTTCAAGCGGCAGGTCGGCAACCGCCACCGCGGCGGGCATCGCGCCCAGTCGCGAACCGGCGCCATTGGCGTCAAGCAGACCGGCATCGCCGCGAGCGGCCATTACCCCGGAGCCGCCCAGCGAGCCCGGCGAATCCGATTGGTGGCGCTGTGCATTTGGTGGCAGACCATCGCGGTATAGCCGCCCGGTCACCTGCTGTTCCCGCCGGTGCAGTCCCTTCTCCACCGCCCGCAGCAGCTTCTGCATCGTGATCGGCTTTTCCAGGAAGTCGATCGCCCCGATCTTGGTCGCCTCGACAGCGGTGTCGATCGTCGCGTGCCCGGACATCATGATCACCGGCATGGTGAGCTTGCCACCAGCGGACCATTCCTTGAGCAGCGAGACCCCATCGGTGTCAGGCATCCAGATGTCGAGCAGCACCAGGTCGAGGCGGTTATCGTCGCGCATCAGGCGCGCCTCGCGCGCGCTTTCCGCGAGCAATACGGTGTGCCCCTCATCGCCGAGAATCTCGGAGAGCAGCTCGCGAATGCCGATTTCGTCGTCGACTACGAGAATGTCGGCCATAGGCGGGTCTCAAATTCCAAATGCATCATGTACTAACTATTCTCCCCGCTTTTCGCGAGTTTCGTAAAGTGCAGGGAAACTTGCGCTCCCCGGCCGGGTTCACCGGCGACGTTCGAGGCGTCGATTCGGGCGCCGTGCTCCTCGACGATCTTGCGCACAATCGCCAGTCCGAGACCGGTGCCGCGCGACTTGGTGGTCACGTAAGGCTCGAAGATGCGGCCCAGCACGGCCGAAGCAAATCCCGGGCCGTTATCGCGCACCTGCAGGCGCGCCGTTCGCGTCCCCGACGGAGATTCGATCGTCGCCGTCGACAGTACCACTTCCGCCTCTTCGGACTTGCCGATTGCCTCGAGCGAATTCTTGACCAGATTGTGCACCACCTGGCGTAACTGTCCGCTGTCGGCCATGATCAGCGGCACCTCCGAATCGAGCTCGACCCGCAAATGGGCGCCGACTTCGGGCCCGGCGTAGAGCCTTGCCACCTCCTCAACCAGCGCGTTGAGATCGAGCGGCGCCAGCACCGCGGAGGGCAGCCGGGCGTAGTCACGGAACTCGTCGACCATCTGCTTGAGCGAACTTACCTGCTGAATGATAGTCCTGGCGCTGCTTTCGAGCAGCTTGTCCTCGGCCGGCGGCAAGCGGCCGGCAAGCTTGGCACGCAGGCGCTCGGTAGCCAGCTGAATTGGCGTAAGCGGGTTCATGATCTCGTGGGCCAGGCGCCGCGCCACATCGGCCCAGGCCAGCGCGCGTTGCGCCGACACCATCTCGGTGATGTCGTCGCACACGATGACGTAGCCCACCCGCCGCTCCGGCAGTATCGATCCCCTC
>JAHYJF010000194.1 GCA_019428955.1 Burkholderiaceae bacterium | reverse complement strand
CCTAATTTGATGGTTCAATGGTCACGCAACGTGATCAACCCGCAACACCATCACGATAGGTGACTGTACTCAGAAGTCCGTTTCTAATGGAATCAACTACTTATGTGCCGGAAGTGTCGAACTTGTGTTGTTTGGCTACGTTGCCGAATGCCTGCTTCTTCTCTGGGGCGTCTATGCCGCTGAGCCGGACCCGGATGAGCACCTTGTCCTCGGTCAGCAGGTCCACAGTGTCGCCGTCGATGACGCCAACGATTCTTCAAGTCTGGTCCGCCCAGGGGATGCCCGGTAGCGCCAGCAAAGCGGCGATGAACAGGCGGGGAAGGATGCCGGTCAACGTCCGACCCCAAAGAAGCGCGCGATGCGGCTAAGAAAAGACTCAGGGGGCTTCTCCGACTTGATCCCTGTAGCATTGTCACCCAGACGGTCAGACGGTTGTGACGAGGTTTCTCGGTCGTCGAAGAGTTTGGTACAGGACTGCAGCGGTGAAGTCCGGTCGACAGCAGAACTAAGGCACTGTCTCACCTGTGCCTCAAGCTCATCCAGTTTGGCGCGCAGCTTAGGCAGGGGGTCTGTTTCGGCAGTCATGGGTCACTGCGTCCGAAAGGCCGACCACACGTCCCGCATCGGCGCCAAAAAGCGTGTCTTTGTGACGACGTCGAGAAAGTAACGGCACTCGGGCTGCTTGGTCACGACGCCGGCGAACGTCCTCCTGAAAGCGGCCGGACTGAGAGCCTCAACCGACTCAAACCGCATACCAAGCGAGCTTAGCAACTGATGCAGCTCAGGCGTCGGATTCTGCAGAGTCACCATCTCGTCCGCGACCACGACGGTGGCGATGGACTTGGGCCGCACGACGCCCTTGACAGTGATGTTCGGAATGCAGGAGACCTTGCCCCAACCCTTGAGCTTTGCTATACGGTCGGTCATGGCATCAACCTCGTTCTTTAGCTTGGCAACTTTTTCCACGCCGCCGGCAGCGCTTACAGCAGCCACGGCAGCCTGTACGGCCTTCTCGCCTCCGTTTCGGGCAATGAAGTCGCTGGAGCCAAGCAGTTGGTCTAGAGGCGCCATCTTGGTCAAACGGTCAGTGAGCTCTGTGATGCTCGAGACACCCGCTGCTTTCAAGAGGTGTTCGCGCTCCTTGATCTCAGTCGCCCTGTTGCGTTCCTCATCACTCTTCAGGTGCTGCCCAACGACAAAGAGCAGCAGGCCAAAGAAGAACACCTGCAACAAAAAGTCAATCAGCGTGAAAAAGAAAATATCATCGCTGCGCCTCATTGCGGCCTACTCTCACGCGTGCGGTCGATGATGATTTGCGCCACATCTGTTAACCGCTCGGTGAACATGCGCGCCGTCTCTGCCGAACGCTTGACATCGGTCTCCAGCGACGTTGTCGCTGTATCCACAGCTGCCTTCAAGGTCCCAGTGGACGCCCCGAGGCTCTCGTTCAGGCGGTCCACCGTAACCCCCAGGCGACCAATCAGCATCTGAACCGAGTCCGTGGTTGCCTGAAGTTCACGAGTGCTGTGGGTGGCTTGTTGTGCCTGCTCCATTGACTGCGCGTGTTGAGCCGAGTAGCCAGCCAATGTCTTAGCCTCAGCCGAAATTGTCTGCAGCACCTGCACCACGGCCCCCAGCGCCCCCGTGAGCTCGGTGCTCAGATTGAGGACTGCATCCACAGGCTTGGGTATCCCGGCGAGACGCTGATCCACCACGCTCATCGTCTTCGTCAACTCCCCGAACCTCGCGTCCAGCGCTTCGGCCTGTTGGCTCAGGCCGGGCAGAGCGAGATTGGCTTGTTCGATACCGACCGCCAGGCCTGAAGTGGCAGCTGCAGACTTCTCGATGTGACGTGTAGCTTCGTCCAGCTTCCCGGCAGAGACGACGAGCGCCTCCAACTGCTCGTTGGCCTTCATGCTCAGCGTCTTGATGTGCTTGTAAGTCGACCCCATGCCTGAGACCGTCCCAGCCATCTCAGTGAGCTCGCCCACCACCTGACCCATCTTCTGCGTTCCTTCGCTGACGGCCACCTGAGCCTCACCGAGTGACTTAGCGCTGCCCAGCAGCGGCCCGTCTTCGGCTGCCATTCTTTCGAGATTTGCGTGGAAGGTTGTGAGCGATTCGTTGAGAGCACTGGAGGTCGCCGTCGCGGCATGCGACGTACGCGCGCCCTCTCCTGCGCGCATCGCAAACTCTTCCAGCGCCTTGTTCAGCGTGGAGACTGCGCCCAGGGTCACTTTGACGCTGCGGACGAGGGCTTCGCGCTCCTGCACGAAAGACGTCTCGTTTACCAGCCCGCGAATTTCGGTGAGTCCGGCTCTCGCCGAGGCCAGTGTCCCACGCAGCTCTTCGTCAAACATCCGGGCTACATCGAGCATGGACTTCTCAGTGATCCGCCTAGCCATGTCGGCAACATCCTGTGACCGAGCCATGAGGTTGCTCGACAACTGCACGAACTGCTCAGACGCAAGCTCGACATTGGTGACCAGCTCCCGCGAGCGCTGAACGTAGCGGTCGAGCACGGCCTCCGGCGAAGCCTCTTCGACCCATGTGCTGATGCTCGTCAGATGCATGCGCGCCAAGACCGCATACCCCGTGGCCATCAGGCCCAGGCCGAACTGAAATGCGATGTCGTTCAGCGGTACCTTGCCTGAGTTAACCGCCAGGCTGACTGCGCTCACGCCCAACGCGGCGATGGTGACAAGGAAACCGAAGTAGTAAACACTGTCGATAGCCGCCTGACTCAAACCGAGCTTGGCCCGTGGTGTAAGGTAGAAAACATGGTAGTAGACCAAGGGCGCACCGCCGCCCAGCATCGCCACCCAGGGCGGGAGGTTCATGGCGGTAGCTGTCACAAGCAGGGCGAAGGATATGAACGCGCAAGTCTGAAGGCGCGCAAAAAAGCTGCTTCCAGGGGGCGTGGCTAGCTGCTGCATGTCAAGCCCCGGGCAAATAGTCGATTTCTGATCGAGCACCTTCACCCTCGTTGTCACCGAAGAACCACTCCCACACCTGGTCGCGGCACTTCAGCGCTGGCTTGGCTACGTCCAGGCGCGGAATCATATTCAGAGACACGCTTGTGTGCCGAAACTGCGGGCGCTCTTGGGCACCCTTGCGGGAATCGCGGAACCGGCCAACTGCCTGCTTGGCATCGGAGCATCTGTACATGGAAAACTTCGGCGTGTTCTCCAACATGTCAGAGAAGATGAGCAAAGAGTTCCGCTCGCCCCTTAGGTACTGGGTCAGTGAGATGTCGATGAGTGCCTGTGCGACCGGCGATTCTTTGGCACCGACCGGCTCGGCCTTAAGCACGGCCTTCAGCGGCTCGAGGAACGTGACCTTGAAGGTCTTCTCAAGCCCGCGCGTATTTTCAATTGCGCGGTTCCCTTCCTGCGGTGGCTTGCAGCGGCTGAAGGTGGGCGTGAGCTGCTTCTTCGAGTGATCGGATACGTTGAAAACAGTCACTCTCTCGTTGACCTGTGTCTTGTTCAGGACGTGGTCCAGCGCTCGCGTGGCAATTTCCGCGAGCGTCTGTTGCGACAGCGTTTCGCTATGGTCGAGCACGATAACGGTGTTGGCCGTGACCTTGCCGACACACCCGTCGGGCCCGGGCTTAGCGGGTGTGCCAACTGCCAGCTTTACGACGACGATGGCGACCAGGGCCACGGCCACGACGCCCATGAGCAAAAAGCCTTTCTTGTCTTTTTCAGTGTATGCCATGTTCAGTTCGTAGGCACCGCGGGAACGCGGTGAATCGTTGGTGTCATTTGGGAAATCGCCGCTTCGGCGTCCTTCCTCACGGCGTCGAAGTAGTCCGGGAGAGTCGTGCCAAGCAGCTTAGTGCTGTTCTGCTGCTGTGTCTTCAACCTCTCGTTGAGAGGTTCCCGGTTGGCATCCGACATGGTCTTGAGCTCCTGCTGCACCGCAGCCAGCTCGGCGAGCACTGCATCGGCGCCCTTGCCGTCAACGCTCATAGACAGCAAAGTGGGCTGGCTGAAGTAAGTCGGCGACGGCACCGAACGGACCGAGTTGTTGGCGCTTCGATACGCGTCGACCACAAGCGAGTAATCACGCTGGATAGCCGAAGCTTGTGTCTGCAGCGATCCTCGAGCGTGGGTTAGCTCGGCGACACGTCGTGCCAGCATGCCGACCTGCGTGGAAGGCTCGTGCAAAGCTGCTTGGACGGTGGCGCTTCGGTGATGGAGCAGTTCGCGCACTTTCTGCCGCACCAGGTTCTGCTGCTGAGCTTCTTCGGCGGACGCCTTCTTGTAGTCTCGGTCCATGTCGCCGTGCCCGGGATACTTGTCATCAGCGGTATACCCCTTCCAGAACGCGAGGATGCCCAGCAGGACGCCCATACCGAACAGCACGAAGCTCCACAAGTCCCTGAACTGCGGGTCGCCGCGGAAGATGAGCATGGCCTCGGGCCATGCGCGCTGGAAGGCCGCGTTGAGCTCCTTGAAGTCTGAGGGGTCGAGCACAAGCTGGTACTCCGTCCTGAACGCCGCAAATAGAGCGTTGAAGAAGATGGTCACGAAGATAAACGCGGCCATCGCCATCCAGCCCGCCACTTTTTTGTCTATCGCGGCCAGATTCTGATACCGGAACCAGTATCCGAAGAGCAGCGCGAAGCCGATGTTAAGTGTGGTGATACCAAGCGCTACGAAGAAGCCGCCTAGCAGGCCCTGACTGTTCTCGTAGAAAAACGTATTTACCACTGTCTCGATCAGCGCCAGCACCAGCACGACTGCCACGTGGTGAATCTTGCTGTCAGGGTAGCGAGCTTCCTCATGGATGTCGTTGGCGGCCCTGAAGTACTTAAGAGCAACCTCTGCGCGGAGTCGAGCCTCGGTCACGTTGACCAGGGCGGGGCGGTCACCCGCGAGCTCGGCTTCGATGGCGCTGCTGGCAGAGTCGTCGCCAACGATCTGGTCGACTTGGCCTCTGAGCTCAATCGCCTTCTGGCGGGCTTCGGTTACGCCGCGCGACAGCTCTGTGAGTGTCGTGTCGAATTGCCGCTGTTCACTGCTGAGCCACCCCTCGGCCTCGGATCGCAGGGCGCTCTCGTTCTGGTCCGGCACGGCGGCGTCCTGCGCCGGCCGCAGCTTGCTCGCTTCCTTCTGCCCGCGCTGGCGATAGTCGGCCAGCTTTGCCGCAAGTTCCCCTGAGTAACTCTTGTTTGTAGTCATGTCTCTTTTATGTTATGTGAACGGTAGGCAGAAGTGCGGCTGATAGTCAAATGCCGGAGCGTTGCCGGCGGACCAGCAGGTGCCATCAGCAGTGCCTCTCGGGCAGCAACCCGCATAAATGGCAATGATCGGAGTGCAAATTTTCAAGAAAGTTTGTCATGGTCCTGTGTTCGTGCCGCGCTGCGAAATCCAACAGGCGCTTAGACTTGACAGTTACTCAAAATCCCAAAAAAAACGGTTTTCTCAACATGCATGGTCAGATTCGCCTCATGGGCGCGACCTATAAAGAACTTCACAAATCTCGACATAGAACGGATATTTCCTTTCGATCTTAAGGCCTGCCGCTAGATCAAAGTCTGTGGGTTTAACCAAAAGGGTGTCGTCGTGCCCATAGTAAGCTAAATTTATCTGATTGACTGCCCCCCCATTTGGGGGGCTGGGTTAGTGCAACATCTGTCATGTAATTTCAAGCAGTGCAATCTGTAGACTCAGCCAAAATTGCATTTTGCCATCGTTTTTAAAAGGTCGCGAAGCGATCGGATGGACAATTGACGCGTCAACACGAAACGTAAAGGCAGACATTCGTGGACAAAACCAATTCACTTTGCAAAATGCCAGCAGACCTGCCCGCGGAACTTGTTCAGACCATCCTAGCCGCTGACGGCATGAGAATTGAGCGCATCGTCTCAAAAGGGCATCAGTCGCCCCCTGACTTCTGGTACGACCAGGATCAAAACGAATGGGTATTGCTGGTCAATGGAGAGGCTAAGCTGCAGTTCTTAAACGAAACTGTGCACCTGAAGGCCGGCGACTATATCAACATCCCCGCACATCGAAAGCACCGGGTCGAATGGACAACACCAGACGAAGAAACCGTCTGGATCGCCATTTATTACTCATGAATTTTGCAGCTGGCCCCCATGCTACTAACATGCGTACCAGGGCTAAGCCCTTACCACCGGCATATCCTCCCAGCATGTCGTGTAACCCGGCGTCCGGCGTTCCTGCTTCATCGACCAGGCTCGTCTGTCGCCTGCCAGGCCGGCACTGGCCATCAGTATCGTTCCCTGCCCGTAACGTTGATTGAGGGTGTCCAGTGTCGTCATGAGGCACCCCCTGCCCTCCTGCGCATCATCGTCCTGCAAGTCCAGCTCAATCTGCTGCACCGTGTCTGGCTGCAACTCCATCAGCATGATCCCTGCTTTGGCGTATTTGAAGCCGGGTTGAAAAATGGCGCGCAGGCCCGCCAGGGCCGCCGTCACGATCAGTGCCGTGTCCGCGCTGGGGTGGCGTAGCGGCACCGTCATCGAGCGGCTGTATTGCGGGTCTTTCCTGAATGGGCTGGTCCGGATGAACACCAGCACCTGCCCAGCCAGACTCCCCTGCGTGCGGAGCTTTTGGGCTGCCCGGCTGGCAAACTCGGTGATGGCCTCGTTCAGGTCCTTGAGCTCGGTCACCGCATGTCCGAACGACCGGGTACAGGCGATCTGCTGTTTCGGTACCGGCGCATGGTCAAGGTCGATGCAGGGCGTTCCCTGGAGTTCCCGCACAGTGCGCTCCAGGATCACCGACCAGCGCCGTTTCACCATGGCGGGATCAA
>JAHYJF010000193.1 GCA_019428955.1 Burkholderiaceae bacterium | reverse complement strand
GCCAGCGACTGGGTCGGTTTCGAGACCGCATTGCGCGATTTTTCTGCACCCCAACAGAACATCGTCTTTGCCGATCGCGACGGCACGGTCGCGATGATCGCGCCCGGGCGGGTTCCGGTGCGCAAGCCCGGCAACCTGCTCCACGGCCTGGCGCCGGCCCCGGGCTGGGACGCGCGCTATGACTGGGATGGCTACCTGGCGTGGGAGCAACTGCCGCGAGTGGTGCGGCCGGCCAACGGCGTCATCGTCACCGCCAACCAGAGAATGATCGGTGCCGACCCGCAGGCGTTCATTGGCGCCGAGTTTTCGCGCCCCGAGCGCTACGATCGCATCCAGAAACTGCTGGCGGCCAAGCCGCGTCATGACCTGGCGAGCTTCGCCGCCATCCAGGCCGATGTCTCTTCTGGCACGGTCGCCGAGATCCTGCCATTGCTGCTCGAGACCGAGGCGCGCAGCGATCTCGGGCGCACGGCGATGGCCATGCTGCACGCCTGGGAATCGCGCGGTGAGCCCAGCGCCAACTGGATGGCGCCCGAGCGGCCGGAACCACTGATCGCGCTGGCCTGGATTGACCGGTTGCGCCAGGCGATGTTCGTCGACGAGGTTGGCGATGACCTGTTCGCGCAGCTCGATACGCAGCGGTCACGCTACACCGCGCAATTGCGCGCGCTGTCCCGGCCTGAGGATGCGGTGTGGTGTGATGACGTGCGCACGCCGGCGGTCGAAACTTGCGCCGAGTTGGCCGCCACGACCCTTGAGTCGACACTGGCCGAACTGGCCGGACGTTATGGCAATGATCCCGCTGCATGGCGCTGGGGCAAGGCGCACGAGGCGATTTCCGAGCATCGACCCTTCGGCAAGCAGCCGCTGTTGGCGCGGATCTTCGACCTCAGGGTGCCGGCCGGCGGCGACGCGGCCAGCGTCAATGCCGGACGCCACAATCCCTGGGATCAGGCGGAACCTTTTGCCGACCGCTGGGGACCCAGCCTGCGCGCACTCTACGATCTCGCCGACCCCGATCGCTCGCAATTCATGATTTCCAGCGGGCAGAGCGGCCATGTCCTGTCGCCCCAGTACGGCGACCTGGCGCTGCCGTGGTCGCGGGGCGAGTACCTGCCGATGGTCAGCAGCCCGGCGGCGGTTGAGCGGGCGGCGGTCGAACGGCTGGAGTTGCTGCCGCGACGCTAGCCGGAGAGGCGCGGGGGCCGGTGCCCAGTTGCCGGCCCCAGGCGGCTCCGGATTCAGTCGACGAGGACTCGTGGCTCACCGGCACTGAGGGTGCCGATGACCGCGGCGCGATCGAACCCGTCGCGCGCGAAGCAGGCGAGCACCTCAGCGACGCTTTCCGGCGTACAGGCCACGAGCAGCCCACCGGAGGTTTGCGGATCGGTCAGCAGCGCGCGCTCGGTCTCGCCGATGGCGCTGCCAAGATCGACGTCGGCCCCGTAGCCGGCCCAGTTGCGCGCCGAGGCGCCGGTTATGAAACCGTCGGCGGCGAGCTTGGCCACGCCAGCGAGCAGGGGCAGGTCGGCCATGCGCAGCGTCGCGGTCAGTCTGGCGCCGCGGCATAACTCCAGGGTGTGGCCGAGAATCCCGAAGCCGGTGATATCGGTCAGCGCGTGGACGCCGGTGAGCTCTGACAGCGCGGTACCGGAAACGTTGAGCCGGGTGGTGTTGGCGATCAGCGCCTCATAACCCTTGGGGTCGAGCTCGTTTCTCTTGAGTGCCGCCGAAAGAATCCCGACCCCGAGCGGTTTGCCCAGCACCAACCTGTCGCCCGGGCGGGCGCCCGAATTCTTCTTGATCTTGCTCGGGTGGACCAGGCCCAGGACCACCAGGCCGTAGATCGGCTCGACCGAGTCGATGGTGTGCCCACCCGCGATTGGAATTCCCGCTTCGGCACAGATCGACTTGCCGCCCTCGATCACCTGGCGAATGGTCTCAACCGGCAGGCGGTCGATGGGCATCGCCACGATCGCCAGCGCGAAGATCGGCTTGCCGCCCATCGCGTAGACGTCGGAGATCGCGTTGGCTGCCGCGATCCGGCCGAAATCGTAGGGGTCGTCGACGATCGGCATGAAGAAATCGGTGGTTGCGATCAGCGCCTGCTCGTCGTTGAGCTGATAGACCGCGGCGTCGTCGGCGGTCTCGATCCCCACCAGCAACTCGGGAGGAATGGGCAGGCCCTTGGTCTCGCGCAGGATTTCGGCCAGTACGCCGGGGGCGATCTTGCAACCGCAGCCGCCGCCGTGCGAGAACGAGGTAAGCCGGACTGCGCCGGCGAGGTCGCTGGTGGTGGTCATTATTGTTCTTGCTCCTGGGACGAGGCGTGATGCACGAACACTAAATTATGCGCCAGCGCGCGCACCGCATCCCGCTCGCGCTCAGGGTCAAAGAGCGCGCCGCGCTGCTCGCAGTGCCGGCGCAACCCGGCGAGAAAACCAGCTTCGTTGCGCGTCCGCCAGATCAGTTCTGCGAGCGCCGCATCGTCGCCGACCGGGAACAGGCCGGGATAATCGGCGCCCAGCAGACCGACCGAGCCGCCGATTCGTGACGCGATCACCGGCACTCCGCTTCGCACCGCCTCGACGATCACGTTGGCGCCGCCTTCCATCCTTGAGGGCAGCAGCAGGATGCGAGCGCGCTTGATCAGCTGGCGCGTGGCGGCGTGAGGCAGGGCACCGTGCAGCTCGATCCTTGGGTCGCGGCCGGCGGCCGCCACGAAGTCAGCTCCGACACTGTTTCCGGCCGACCCGCCTGAGCGATCCCCTATTGCGCCGATGTGGACCAGGCGCAGCGTCGGGTCTTCGAGCCTGGCGAGCGCGCGCGCCGCGGTCATCGGATCCTTCTCGGCGCGCAAGTGAGCGACCAGCAACAGGTCGAAGGTCCGCTGCCGCGGCCGGCCGGCGCGCAAGGCCGGGGCAGACTGCACGATGACGACGGCCTTGGCGCGATGGCGCGCCGAGAGTTCGTCAAGGCCCGAGGGCTGGAGCACCACCAGGCGGTCGGCCAGCTCCAGCGAGCGCTGGGCGCTCGCGTCGCCGCGGATGTCGCGATAGAGATCGGTGCCGGTGAGCACTACTCCGAGTCCGCCGCTGCCGCTGGCGGCATAGCGGGCAATCGAATCGGCCGAGCGCCGGGCATGCAGCGCAATCATCGCCGCGCACGCCGAGCCGTCCCAGGTTCGTGCCACGCTGACGCGCGCCTGGTGGCGCAGAAAGCTCGCCCATCGCCTTGCGGTCTGCCAGTTGCCGTTGTTCGCGTCGGCCAGTGCCGGGGAGATAATGACGATTGGTGGCTTCACTGCGGGTTGCGCCTGGCTGGCGTGCTGGTAGAGTCGAGGGAGACACACTATAGACCAGGGAGACCGAGCAGTGCGCTCAGCTGGCCGTTTGGAACTTGCCGCGGCGCTGGCCGCCGTACGGGTCAAGACCTTGCGTATGGTCGAAACGCTCGATGACGCGCAGTGGCGCGTGCCCCGTCTGGCGACGATCAATCCACCTCTCTGGGAGATCGGGCACGTTGCCTGGTTCCAGGAGCGCTGGTGCCTGCGCGCCCGCGATGGCGTACTGGCGAACGGCTCTCTCCTGGCAGGCAGCGACCGGGTCTTCGATTCGGCCGCGGTGGCGCACGAAACGCGCTGGGATCTCGACCTGCCGCGGCTGGCCGCAACCGAAGCCTATCTGCGCGACGTGCTCGATGCCTCCCTGGCAGCGCTTGCTATCGCCCCGGAGACCGATGACGGATTGTATTTCTTCCGGCTTGCGCTGTTCCACGAGATGATGCACGTCGAGGCGCTCACCTATACGTGGCAAACGCTGTCCTACCGTGCGCCACTGCATCCGACGCCGATCGTGGCCCCGGGCGGTGGGTCGCCGGACCTCGTGGTGCCCGGCGGCAAGGCCGAGTTCGGCGCCCGTCCTGGCGATGGTTTTTGCTTCGACAACGAGAAGTGGAACCACCCGGCAGAACTCGCCCCGTATCGGATCGCGGCGCGGCCGGTCAGCAACGGCCAATTCCTCGCCTTCGTCGCCGCCGGGGGTTACCGTGAACCGCGCTGGTGGAACCCTGAGGCTTATGCCGCGCTGCAGGCGGCGGGCCGTGAACTGCCGCGTTACTGGCGCATGGTTGGCGACAAGGTCTACGCGCGACGCTTCGAGCACTGGCTCCAGATCGATCCTGATGCCCCGGTAATCCACGTCGACGCTCATGAAGCCGAGGCCTGGTGTCGTTGGGCCGGACGGCGTCTGCCTGACGAGAGGGAATGGGAAATGGCGGCGCGTACCCAGGCCGACTTCGAGTGGGGCGACCGGGTCTGGGAGTGGACCTCCAGTGCGTTCGAACCCTATCCGGGTTTCTCACCCGATCCCTACGAGCAATATTCGGCGCCGTGGTTTGGCGACCATCGGGCCGTTCGCGGTGGCTCTTTCGCAACCCCGCGCGGGATGGTCGACGAGCGTTTCAGGAATTTCTACCTGCCCGATCGCGGCGACATCTTTGTGGGCTTTCGCAGTTGCACCGACGCCTGAGGGGGCGCGGCGATGGTTCAAGCCAACTCGGCCATTCCCCCGATCACCCGGCTGAAGCCACCATCGACCATGGTGATTTCGCCGGTGACGCCGGCCGCGAGATCAGAAAGCAGGAACGCGGCAACGTTGCCGACATCCTCGATAGTCACGTTGCGCCGCAGCGGTGCATTGCGTTCGACAAACGAGAAGATCTTGCCGAAGTCCTTGATGCCGGCCGCGGCCAGGGTCCGGATCGGCCCGGCAGAAATGCCGTTGACCCTGATCCCCTGCGGACCGAGATTATCGGCGAGGTAGCGCACGGCCGACTCGAGGCTGGCCTTGGCCAGGCCCATCACGTTGTAGTGGGGCAGGACCATGCCCGCGCCCAGGTAGCTCATCGTCAGCAGCGAAGCGTTGCGCCCCGCCATCATCGGCAGGGCAGCCTTGGTCAGCGCGACGAAACTGTAGGAAGATATGTCGTGAGCCGCGCGGAAAGCTTCGCGGTCGAGACCCTCGAGGAATTCCCCGGCGAGAGCCTCGCGCGGCGCGTAGGCAATCGCGTGAACCAGTCCGTCGAGGCCATCCCAGGATTTGCCCAGTGCGCTGAAGATCTCGGTGATCTGCCCGTCTTCAGTGACGTCGCAGGGAAAGACCAGCGTCGAGTCGAGACCGGCAGCCATTTCCGCGACCCGCTCGCGAAACCGCTCGGATTGGTAGGTGAAAGCCAGTTCGGCACCCTGTTGACGGCAGGCCTTGGCGACCCCATAGGCGATAGAGCGATTCGATAGCAATCCGGTAATCAGGATGCGCTTGCCGTCGAGAAATCCCATTCGCTAGTCTCCAATTGATTCCTGGTCACACGAGATTCTCGCACGGCCCAGCGGCTGAACATGATTGCAGCGATGATCAGGCGTTGGTTTGTGTCGCACGCAACACAAATCTTGCCCAACACGACGAAACCGGCTCTCAGGTGGTCGGACTGCGCCGCTCGGGTCCGCTCTTCGGGTGGAGCGAGACTGGCCGGATCTTGGCGGCGAATTCCCGGGTGTTGGCGGCACTCGTTTCGACGCCGGGTTTCTTGCTGGTAGGGGCTTGGTCCGAGATCAGCGTACTGACGCGTGCGCCGCCTCGTTTCTTGCTCGCGATCCTGATCTTGGCCTTGGCCGGGGAAGACGAAGTGACTACGCGTTGCTTGCCGTTCTCGTCGGTGAGCATGGTCTGGGTTCCGCCGCGGCGCACCAGCAGTCGCATGCCGCTGCGGATTCCCTTGCCGAGGTCGTTGAGCGAGGCGAGCGTGGCTTCGGAAATCCGGTAACGCCGCGCGATCGAGGCGAGCGTGTCGCGCTTGCGCACCTTGTAGTAGAGTGGTGCCTTGGATACCTGCTCGTAGACTCGCGGGGCAACGAAATTCTCCACCGGCGATTCGTCGGTCACCGCCTTCTGCGGCGCCAGTATCCGGGTACCGGGCAGGATGTGCTGTCTGGCGCCAAGGCTGTTGGCGTGGCGCAGTTCGGGCTCCGAGACCCCGCCCCGCGACGCCACGGTGGCGAGCGTTTCGTTGGCCGCGAGCGTGTGTGGCTGCCAGGTCGCGAAGATCCGGTTTTCCTCACTGTGACGTTCGATCGCGGCCAGGAAATCGTCGACCCGGTCGGCGCGCAGCTTGATCTGGTTGTTCTTGGTTGCCGAAATGACCGGCCGGTTATGCGCTGGATTGAGTGCCACGAATTCATCGACGCTCATGGCGGCGAACTTGGCCGCCAGTTTCAGGTCGATCGGTCGGGTCTTCTCGATGACCGCGAAATACGGCCGATCAGGGAAATCAGGCAGTGCCAGGCCGATTTCGTCGGCATGCTGGATCAGGTGCTTGAGGGCGATCAGCTTGGGAACATAGTGGCGCGTCTCGGTCGGCATCTTGAGGTCAAGATAGCCGGCCGCCAGACCCTTGGCCTGGTTGCGCTTGACCGCGCGGCCCACGGCCCCTTCACCCCAGTTGTATGACGCCAACGCCAGAAACCAGTCGTTGTTGTGCATCTCATAAATCTTTTGCAGGTAGTCGAGTGCCGCCTGCGTCGACTTGACGACGTCACGGCGATTGTCGACCCACCAGTTCTGGCTCAGGTTGTAGGTCTTGCCCGTTGACGGGATGAATTGCCACAGTCCCGCGGCCTTGGCAGATGACAGGGCCCTGGGGTTCATGGCGCTTTCCACGAAGGGGAGCAGGGCGATCTCCGTGGGCATGCCGCGCTTTTCGATCTCGTCGACGATGTAGTACAGGTAGGGCTCGCTGCGCTCCATCATGCGCTGCAGGTGCTCGGGCTTGGAAAGGTAGAAGCGCTCCTTGAGAGCGACCAGTGGGGTATCGAGCGCGGGTAGCGAGAAGCCG
>JAHYJF010000192.1 GCA_019428955.1 Burkholderiaceae bacterium | reverse complement strand
GTCGATCACCTTGTGCCTGTTCCAGCTGACGCTGATCCTGCGGTTGGTGCGCGCGGAAATGCTCGAGGTCCTGCGCACCGACTACATCAAGTTCGCCCGCGCCCGCGGACTGAGCAACCACGCCGTTCATTTCGGCCACGCGCTCAAGAACACCCTGGTGCCGGTAATCACCATCACCGGCCTGCAACTAGGTTCGATCATCGCCTTTGCGATCATCACCGAGACGGTGTTCCAGTGGCCGGGGATGGGCTTGCTCTTCATCCAGGCGGTGCAGAGCGCCGACATCCCGATCATGGCAGCCTACCTGTGCATGATCGCGCTCATCTTCGTAGTCATCAATCTCGCCGTCGACCTGCTCTACTTCGCGGTCGACCCGCGGCTGCGGATTGACCGCGCCGCGGCAGCTCACTAGCCGCCCGGCGCCACCACGACCAGACGCGACCACAGGGCAGACCACGACACCAATGCTTCAGGATACCGATCAGTCAAGGGACTCAGCTACCCTGCTCGCCTCGATCGCGGGCTTCGCTCCCGAACTCAAGGCGATCCGGCAGGAGTTGCATCGCCACCCGGAACTCGGCTTCGAGGAGGTCTATACCTCTGACCTGGTGGCCAGGGAACTCGAGCGCTATGGCGTCGAGCATATCGAGCGCGGCATTGGCGTTACCGGCATCGTCGCGGTGATTCGGGGTCGAACCGATACCCGCGGACGCACCGTAGGGCTACGCGCCGACATGGATGCGCTACCAATGCAGGAGGCCAACGAATTCGCGCACCGTTCCACCAAGCCGGGACTGATGCATGGCTGCGGCCACGACGGCCACACCACGATGCTGCTGGGCGCGGCGCGCCAGCTCGCGGCGAACCGCGATTTCGACGGCACGGTCCACCTGATCTTCCAGCCCGGCGAGGAGGGCTACGCCGGGGCCAGGGCGATGATCGAAGACGGGTTGTTCCAGCGCTTCCCCTGCGACGCGGTCTTCGCGATGCACAACTGGCCGGGGCTGCCGCCCGGCACGCTCGCAGTGCGGCCCGGCCCGATGATGGCAGCGGCCGACCGGGTAACCATCTCGATCACCGGGCGCGGCGGCCACGGCGCGCACGCCTACCTGGCGATCGACCCGGTGGTAGTCGCGGCCCATATCATCACGGCGGCGCAGTCGATCGTGTCGCGCAACATCAACCCGATCGATTCGGCGGTGGTGAGCCTGTGCTCGGTTCAGGCCGGCAACCCTGAGGCGATGAGCGTGATTCCCCACGAAGCAAGCATCGTCGGCACGGTACGCACCTTCCACACTGCCATCCAGGATCTCGTCGAGGAACGCCTCATCACCCTGGTGACAGCGATCGCCACCGGCCTCGGGGCCCAGGCCAGCGTCCACTACGAACGCCTCTACCCGTCGACGATCAACTCTATCACCGAAGCCCTGTTTGCCCAGCGGATAGCGGCCGATCTGGTCGGCCCGGAGAGCCTGGTCACGGACCTGCCGCCCAGCATGGGGGCGGAGGATTTCTCGTTCATGTTGCGCGAGCGCCCCGGCGCCTACCTGCGTATCGGCCAGGGTGGCGCGGCCAGCGGGTGTTTCCTGCACAATACCAGGTACGACTTCAATGACGCGATCCTGCCGCTGGGGGCTGCGCTCTATGCGCGCATCGCCCGGCAGTGGCTGGGTCGCGATTTAAATCCGGTCATCATTTGATCCGGTCAGTAAACCGCCGCGGCCCAAGCGCCGTTCTTAGGAGGAGATGGGGATGAAACTATCGTTACGAACCATGGCCCTGGCATTTGCCGCTGCGCTCGCGATGAGCACGGCGGTTCACGCCAAGACCTTCCGAATCGCCGATCAGGGCGACGCGCTGTCGATGGACCCGCATTCGCTCAACGAGTCGATGCAATTGAGCTTCACCGGCAATATCTATGAGCCGCTGGTCGGGCGCGACAAGAAACTCGGCCTCACCGGCCTGCTCGCCACCAAATGGTTCCAGCCCAACCCGACCACCTGGCGCTTCGAACTGCGCAAGGGCGTGACCTTCCACGACGGCACACCGTTCACTGCCGACGACGTGTTGTTCTCGCTCGAGCGTGGTGCCGCCGATGGCTCGGACATGAAGTCCTACCTCGGCCAGGTCGCCGACGTGAAGAAGGTCAACGACTATACCGTCGACGTGATCACCAAGGCGCCATTCCCGATCCTGCCCGACCTGCTCACCAGCTTCTACATGATGAGCAAGACGTGGTGCGAAGCCAACGGTGCCGCGAAACCGGTCGACAAGCGCAAGGGCATCGAGAACACGGCTTCGTTCAAGGCCAACGGCACCGGCGCGTTCCGCCTGAAGTCGCGTGACCCAGGGGTGCGCACGGTACTGGTGCGCAATCTCAACTACTGGGACAAGGTCGAAACCAACGTCGACGAAGTGATCCTCACGCCGATCGGCAACGACGCCACCCGCGTCGCCGCGCTGCTCTCGGGCGAGATCGACATGATGCAGCCGGTTCCGCTGCAGGACATTCCGCGTCTTTCGGCCAACCCGAACCTCAAGATGATGGTCGGCCCGGAAATGCGCACGATCTTCCTGGGCTTGGACCAGAGCCGTGACGAACTGCTCTACTCGAACGTCAAGGGCAAGAATCCGTTCAAGGACAAGCGGGTCCGCCAGGCCTTCTACCAGGCCATCGACATCGAGTCGATCAAGACCAAGATCATGCGCGGCGCAGCCAGGCCCACGGCCTTGATGTACGCGCCGGGCGTCAAGGGCTTCACCGAGGCGCAGAACAAGCGCCTGCCGTATGATGAGGCCGCCGCCAAGAAGCTGCTTGCCGATGCCGGCTACCCGAACGGGTTCGAAGTCAAGATGAACTGCCCCAACGACCGCTACGTCAACGACGCGCAGATCTGCCAGGCCGTCGCCAGCATGCTCGCGAAGATCGGGGTCAAGATCAACCTCGATGCCGAGCCCAAGGCAACCTACTTCCCGAAGATCCTGTCGCGCAACACCTCGTTCTACCTGCTCGGCTGGACACCCAGCGGCTACGACGCCCACAACCCGTTCTACAACCTGATGTCGACCCCCGGCGCTGCCGGCCAGGGCCAGTTCAACCTCGGCAGCTACAGCAACACCAAGCTTGACGGGTTGACCAAGAAGATCGCCTCGGAAACCGACCAGGCCAAGCGCCAGGCCATGATCGAAGAGGCCAACAAGATCCATGCTGACGACATCGGCCACCTGCCGCTGCATCAGCAGGCGCTGGCGTGGGGCATGAGCAAGAACGTGACCCTGGTGCAACTGGCCGACAACTTCAATCCTTTCAAATGGGTCGTGATGAAGTAATTGGTCAGCACCCCTAGGCGAAGTTAATGAAGCATTCTGCTGCAATCTCCGAAGGGCACCCGGTCAAACCGGGCGTCCTTCGGCGTTTTCTCGACGGCGACCTGTTCCACAGTTTCCGGAACACGCCGGTGGCCATCGTCGCGGCAATCGTCGCGGCGATCATGGTCTTTGGCGCGATCTTTGCCAACCTGATCGCACCCCACACACCGTTTGACCTCGCCACCCTATCGCTGGACAACTCGCTCCTGCCGCCGGCATGGATGGCCGATGGCCACCTGTCCTATCCGCTGGGCACGGACGACCAGGGTCGCGACGTCTTCTCGACGATCCTCTACGGGTCACGAATTTCGCTGCTGGTCGGGCTCGCCGCGGTCGCGTTGGCGATGATCCTGGGCGTGGGCCTGGGCCTGCTCTCGGGCTACCTCGGCGGCCGGCTCGACGCGTTCATCATGCGCGTGGCCGATGTCCAGCTCTCCTTTCCCGCGATCCTGATCGCGCTGCTGATCGATGGCGCGGCGCGCGCCGCGCTGCCCAGCGACATCCACACCGACATGCTCTCGCTGATCGTCCTGATCGGCTCGATCGGACTGGCCAACTGGGTCCAGTACGCCCGCACCGTGCGCGGCTCGACCTTCGTGGAGAAGAGCAAGGAATACGTCCAGGCCGCGCGCGTGATCGGGGTCCGCCCCTGGCGGATCATGATTCGCCACGTCCTGCCCAACGTTCTCGGGCCGGTGCTGGTGATCGCCACCATCAACGTTGCAACCGCCATCATCACCGAGGCGACGCTCTCGTTCCTGGGCGTCGGCGTTCCGCCCACCTCGCCGTCGCTGGGCACGATGATCAATACCGGCAACCAGTTCCTTTATTCGGGTGAATGGTGGCTGGTGGTCTTCCCGGGCGCCGCGCTGGTGCTGTTGTGCATGTCGGTGAACCTGCTGGGCGACTGGCTGCGTGACGCGCTCAACCCGAAACTACGATGAACTCCCCCCTGCTCGAAGTCAAGAACCTGAGGGTTGAATTCCCCAGCCGCCACGGCACCCTCACCGCGATCGACAACATCTCGCTGTCGATCCAGCCCGGCGAGGTGCTCGGGGTGGTCGGCGAATCGGGCGCTGGCAAGTCGCTCACCGGCGCCGCGATCATCGGCCTGCTCGAACCGCCCGGACGGATTTGCGGCGGTGAAATCTGGCTTTCGGGCCGCCGGATCGACCAGTTGCCGAGCGCCGAGATGAGGAAGATTCGCGGCCGCGAGATCGGTGCCATTTTCCAGGACCCGCTCACCTCGCTCAACCCGCTCTACACCATCGGCGAACAACTGGTCGAGACGATCCTGACCCACCTGCCGCTGACCGCCGCGCAGGCCCGCGAACGGGCCGTCGAACTGCTCGAATCAACCGGGATTCCGGCGGCACGGGCCCGGATCAATTCCTACCCCCACCACTTCTCGGGCGGCATGCGCCAGCGCGTCGTGATTGCCCTGGCGCTGGCCGCCGAACCCAAGCTGGTGGTGGCCGACGAGCCCACCACCGCGCTCGACGTCTCGATTCAAGCCCAGATCATCACCCTGATCAAGAAGCTGTGCCGCGAGCACGGCACCTCGGTAATACTGATCACCCACGACATGGGCGTGATCGCCGAAACCGCCGATCGGGTGGCGGTGATGTACGCCGGCAGGATCGCGGAGATCGGGGCGGTATCCGACGTGATCAATCGCCCGCAGCATCCCTACACCATCGGGCTGATGGGATCGATTCCGTCGATCGCCGAGGAGCGCGATCAGCTGGCGCAGATCGACGGTTCGATGCCGCGCCTGAATGCCATTCCCCCGGGATGCGCGTTCAACCCGCGCTGCCCGCAGGCGATGGATATCTGCCGCCAGCGCCGCCCGGAGTTGACCGCGAGCGCTACTTCGCTGGCTGCCTGCTGGCTTCATGAGTCACCGGCACCGATCGGAGCGCTGAAATGAGCGTTCTGGTCGAAGCAAAGGGAATTTCCAAGATCTTCGACGTCTCGCGGCCGTGGCTGAATCGGGTTCTCGAGCGCCAACCGCGGCAACTGCTGCGCGCGGTCGACGAAATATCCTTCTCGATCCGCCGGGGCGAGACTCTTGCGCTGGTGGGCGAATCGGGCTGCGGCAAATCAACCGTCGCCCGGATGCTGGTTGGCCTGTACACCCCCAACTCCGGATCGATCAGTTTCGACGGCAAGGACCTGGTAACCGAGCTCTCCAGTGAGCGCAGCGCGGCCTTGAGGCGGCGGATGCAGATGATCTTCCAGGATCCGTATGCCAGCCTCAACCCGCGCTGGACGGTGTCTCAAATCGTTGCCGAACCGATCTGGGTCCACCAGCTGATGAGCGCGCGCGGCGATGTCGACCAGCGCGTGTGCCAGCTGCTCGAACACGTCGGCCTCGCAGGTGGGGATGCCGAGAAGTTCCCGCACCAGTTTTCCGGCGGGCAACGCCAGCGAATATCGATCGCGCGCGCTCTCGCTTCGCAACCCGAGTTCCTGGTCTGCGATGAGCCTACGTCAGCGCTCGACGTTTCGGTGCAGGCCCAGGTGCTCAACCTGATGCGCAAACTACAGCGTGATGACGGCCTGACCTATTTGTTCATCTCGCACAACCTCGCGGTGGTGCATCACGTCAGCGATCGCATCGGGGTGATGTATCTCGGCCGGATCGTCGAAATGGCGCCCAAGAAGACGCTGTTCCAACGACCCCAGCACCCCTACACCCGGATGCTGCTCGACGCGATCCCTGATGTGAAGATGACCGGGCGGGCGCGCAAGCCGGTGTCGGGCGAGGTGCCCAATCCGCTCAACCCGCCCTCAGGCTGCTCGTTCCACCCGCGCTGCCCCTACGCCGATGAGCGCTGCAAGAGCGAGCGTCCGAAAGTGTTGGAGCTCGCGGGAGATTCTTCGACCGCGTGTCACGCGATCGAAGAGCGGCGCGTCGAGTGGGCTGGCGATCAGCAGGCGGCAAGCACCAGCGAGTCGCCCGCACCAGTTAGCCGGTAGTCGCGCCCTACTTCAAGGCTGGCCTTCTGGTCGACATGACCGAATGGCAAACCAGTAACGATCGGGGTGGCGATACGCTCGCGCCAGTAGCCGACCATGGCGTCGAAGTCATAACCGTTGTCGTGACCCGAAGGACGCCATGCGGTGAACGCGCCCAGGATGATTGCCCGCTGGCGCGCCAGCACTCCGGCATAGTGCAGCTGGTGGAGCATGCGCTCGATGCGATAGGGGTGTTCGGCCACGTCCTCGAGAAAGAGCAGTCCGCCGTCGATCGCCGGAAAGTAAGGGGTGCCGACCAGGCCAGCGACCATCGTCAGGGTTCCGCCCCAGAGCGTTCCACGCAGTTCTTCGGCCTGCCCCAGGAGTTGCCGGTTGGCCCCGGCGAGCCCGATCTCGGCGGGCCGATTCGACAGCGCCGCCTCGAACGAAGCAACGGTGTAGGCGTCGGGCTCAGGGCGCCCGAAGTCCCAGGAGAATGATGGCCCGGCGATGCTGTGGGCGCCACCGGCGGCCAGCATCGCCAGCTGAAAAGCCGTGAAGTCGCTGTAGCCAACCCAGCGCACGCCCCTTTGCGTGG
>JAHYJF010000191.1 GCA_019428955.1 Burkholderiaceae bacterium | reverse complement strand
ACCCGCCGCTGCCCCGGCCGAACCCGCCGCTCCTGCGGCTGCTCCTGCGGCTGATGCCGCTGCGCCGGCTGACGCCGCCACCGCTGCTGGTGCCGCTGCTGGTGCCGCTGCCGGTGCCGCTGCCGGAGCCGCTGCCGGTGGCGCCACCGCTGGTGCCGTTGTCGATGCCGCCAAGGAAGAGGCCAAGAAGCCCTGATCGCGGGTCGCACGGTTGGCCGGGCATGCCCCGGCTGACCCTGCCCGCCTCGGCGCCATGGCGCCGGGTGGGCGGCGGAAACCCCCACGGCCGTTGGCCGGAGGGGGTTCTTCTTTTGGTAGCCTGCCGCCCGGGGCCGCAGGCTAGAGTTCGACCCAGCCGCCCGAACCCTCCTGGTCGGCGATCGTCACCACCACATGCGGTTGCTTCAACGCCCCGAGCAGCGCCGAGCGCGCCAGCTCCGGCTGGTTGTTGTGTCTTGAGAGATGCGCCCCGACCACGACCCGCAACTGTTCCTGCCCGATCACCCCAAGGATTTGCGCCGCCTGGCTGTTGGCCAAATGGCCATACGGACCAGAGATCCGCCGCTTGAGTTCGGCTGGATAACGCGGGTTGGCAGCGAGCATCGCCTCATCGTGATTGCACTCGAGCACCAGCGCGTCGAGAGCGCGCAGGGCGCGGATCACATGGGCCGTAGGGTGACCCAGGTCGGTCAATACCGCCATCCTGATGGCGCTGTCCTCGAGCACGTACTGGACCGGCTCATGGCAATCGTGGGGCACGGCCACCGGCTCAAACCTGAGACCGCCGATCTCGAAGCGCTGTTCAGCGGCAAACAACACGACGCTGGCGCTGCCGAACCGCCCTGCCAGAGCCCGTGCCGTGCCGTGGGTCATGTGTACCGCGACGCCGTACGCCGCTGCCACGCTGAACGCGCCGCGCACATGATCGCCGTGGGCGTGCGTCAGCACAATCGCATCGAGCCGCTCCGGGGAACACCCGAGTCGCGCCATGCGCCGCTCGAGTTCGCGCCGCCCGAGGCCGCAATCGACGAGCACCTTGGTGGGCTGTCGATCACGGCTCTGAACGAGCGTGGCGTTGCCCTCGCTCCCGCTGCCTAGGCTGGCGAACCGCACTGAGTTCGGCGTCGTGCGCTACTTGAGTTGCTCGTGCAGTACCGTAAGCAGGCGAGCGGCGGTCTTCTTCTCGCCAGCGGCAATATCCTTGCCGTCGAAACCGTGCACGGTCACCGTGACCTTTTCGCCACCGCCTTCAACCCGAACCTGGAATCGCTCTGCCGCAGCAGGCTCATCGCCGCCAAAGCTGAACAAGCGCGAGAAGAAGCCCTTCTCGGAGCGATTGCGCGAATCGCTCTCGGGATCGATATAGCGGACGAAATAGATCCCCTTCGAACGATCGCGATCTTCAACGGTGAAGCCGGCGCGGTCCAGAGCCACACCCACCAGCCGCCAGGCGCGGTCGAAGCTCTGGGCGATTTCGAGGCTGCTCGCCCCGTCAGCTCCGGTCACCAGGGTGACCTTGGTCGACGACGCGGTCGCGGTTGCCCCCGCGACGTTCTTGGCCTCCTCAGCCGTGGCGCCGAGCTTGACCATCAGCCGGCGCAGGAAATCAACCTCGAGTTCGGGATCGCCAGCCTGCGGCTGCCACATGGTCGAATCCTTCATGGTGCTGGTGTAGACCTCGACCATCCGGCGGTTGGTGATGTAGATCTCGGTCCCGCCCTCGACCCGCTCGAGCCTGGTCCTGAACTTGTCCCGCTCGCCGGTCGAATAGAGCGAATCGAAGAGGCTGCCGATGGTCTTCCTGATAATGTCCAGCGGCAGCTTGGCGCGGTTTTCCGCCCAGTCGGTCTCCATGATCCCGGTGGCAGGGGATTCCGACTGGATCAGGAAGCCATTTTCCTGCCAGAACTCACGCACCTGCGGCCAGACGCGCTCGGGTGGCAACGAGACCACCAGCCAACGCTGCTGGCCATGACGCCCCATACGGGCGTCCTTGAGCGTCGGCAGCACTTCGGAACTGCCGGATGCCACGGCCGGGCCGGCGGCCTTGCCACGTTGGTAATCCGAGAAGGTCTGCTCGGCCCGATCCGGAACTGCAAAGCGCTCGTCGCCGCCCGGAGTCACCAGGTCGGGCGGGATCTCCAGAGGCGCTCGCTTGCCGGCCGACTTGTAATCGATCGCGGTCTTCTCGGCGATGTACTCATTGAGCGAACAGCCCCCGAGCAGACTGGCGGTGACCAGAAGCGAAAGGCCGGAAATCAAGAGCGGACGTCCCGCCCAGGCAATGGACAAGTTCAACTAATCACTCCTGATGCGCGCAAAGCTTCTTCCACCACTGTCTGCATCGGCTGCGATAGTGGAGTGAGCGGGAGACGAATGCCGGCACCGATCTGGCCCATGCGCTCAAGAGCCCACTTGACCGGAATCGGATTGGCTTCGACGAAAAGTTTCAAGTGCAGTGGCAGCAACTTGCGGTGCAAGGCAAGCGCGCCCTTCCAGTTTCCGGCGAGCGCCGCGGCGCACATCCGCGCCATCGGCGCTGGCGCCACATTGGCGGTGACCGAAATCACCCCGTGCCCGCCCATCGCCATCAAGGCCAGGGCCGAGTCGTCATTGCCGCTGTAGACCGCGAATCCTTCCGGCAGCCGGGCCAGCAGGTCCGAGCCCCGCGCGATGTCCCCGGTGGCGTCCTTGAGCCCGATGATCCCGGGCACGCGGGCCAGCCGGAGCACCGTATCGTTGGCCAAGTCTGCCACGGTCCGCCCGGGCACGTTGTAGAGGATCACCGGCAGGCCGACCGACTCGGCGACTTCCTTGAAATGCCGGTACATGCCTTCCTGGGTCGGCTTGTTGTAGTAGGGCACGACCTGCAGCGACGCTGTTGCGCCGAGCTTGCGGGCGGCCTCGGTTAGCTCGACCGCCTCGCGGGTGGAGTTCCCGCCGGTGCCGGCCACCACTGGAATCCGACCGGCGGCGTACTCGAGCGCGGCGCCGACAAGGCGCGCGTGTTCGGCGACGTCGACGGTCGGCGATTCACCGGTGGTGCCCACCGCAACAATGGCCGCCGTCCCGGAGACGACGTGCCAGTCGATCAGACGCCGATAGGCATCGAGGTCGAGACTGCCGTCCTCGTGCATCGGGGTTACGATCGCGACCAGGCTTCCTTTGATCATGGCTCTAGCGCAAAAAAGAAGTCATTTTAGCCGAGCCCGTGGCGCCCGTACGGAACTGGCCGGAGAAGAGCAAGAATAACCCGCCCGGAGTCGCGGCGTGCGCCGGCATGGCGGATGGTCGCGGGTTAGTCGCGTGCGACCAACGAACCGGCGCGGCGAGGATGGCGCCCACTCTCTTGTTTCGACCGTTGGTCAGTTCCCCGGCGCCGGGGTGCGCGCTGCGCTCGCTCGCGTCGGTTAGAGTCGCGGATAGAGCAGAAACCCATGACGAAGACCACGCTTCTAGCGAACGCCAAACAGCCCCAAGACGTCCGGGAGAAATTCCGGCGGCGGTCCTTGTTCGTCCTCGTCCTGGCCGTTGGCGCGGCCGCGCTGGCCCTCTCCGCTCCGGTCTTCTTCCCGCAGCAAGTCCAATGGCATCAGGCGCTGCTCGCGGTCGGTGTGATCGCCGTGCTGACCAGCGTCTGGAGCGTGCGGCGCGCCAGCGGCGCGCTCGCGCACCAGGACCACGAAATCGACCGGCTCAGCGCGCTTTCCCGGGAAAGCGAGGCCGCCGAACGCCTGGCCAGTATTGGCACCTGGATCCATGACCTCGCAGCCGAGGAATTTTTCTGGAGCAGCGGGACCTTCGCCATCTTCGGAATAGATCCCGCCGATGGCCCCCCCTCACCGCGCGGATTCCAAATCTGCATCCACGCCGAGGACCAGGAGCGCTGGCGCGAAGCCCACAAGCGCGCCGTGCGCAAGGGCACCGAGGCCAGGATCGAATACCGCTATGTGCGTCAGGGCCTGGAGGTGGTCTGGGTCCGCAGCGTCGCCCAGCCGGTACGCGACGAATATGGCACGGTGGTGCGCCTGCGGGGCATTATCCAGGACATCAGCGGCGTGCGGGCGATGCAGCGGCAGCTCGCCGCCAGCGAAACCAAGTACCGTGATCTGGCGACGTTGAGTTCCGACTGGATCTGGGAAACCGACGCTCAGCACCGCCTGTCGTCGCTTTCCGACAGCATCGACGCCGTCCTCGGGCCCTGGGCCCGCACGGCGATGGGCGCGCACCGCTGGGACGCCGCGGGCAACGAGTTGCTGCCCGTCGACTGGGATGAGCATCGGCGGCTGGTCGAAAGCCACCAGCCATTCACCAATTTCGAATACACGATCCTTGATCCGCAACGCAACGTCCATCACGTATCGCTCAACGGCCGACCGGTCTTCGACGAGGAGGGACGCTTCCTCGGCTACCGTGGCACCGGCCAAAACATCACCCGCGAGAAGGAGCAACGCATGCTGCTCGAACTCGACGGCGAGATTGCCCGCATCATGCGCGAAAAGGTCGATCCGCAACACGTGCTCAGCGCCACGGTCGTAGCGACCTGCGCGAAGTTCAGCTGGCTGGGCGGCGCCCACCTGCTGCGCACCCCCAGCGGAATCAAGGTGGCGGAACGATGGGGATACCCGAGCTTCACGCGGATGATTGGCACTTTGCCCGAGTCGATCGAGCTGGGCGAGGATGACGTCGAAATGCGCTGCTGGACGAGCGGCAAGGCGATCTGGCTCAGCGACATGGCCTCGCAACGCACCTTTTCCGAGCGCTACCAGGTGGACCATCTCGGGGCCAGGGCAAGCCTGATCGCACCGATCCTGGACGAGCGCGGCAATGTCTTCAGCGCGCTGCTGTTCCTTTGTTCGGTCAGTTTCCGCGGCGACACTTTCCTGCGCCAGGTTGCCGAGGTGCTCTCGCGTACCCTGTCGCTCTACCTGCAGCGCACCACGGCCGAGCAGCGGCTGCTGCATGCTTCGCAACACGACCCGCTTACCAACCTCCCCAACCGCGCTTACGTCAGCCGGCTGATCGAGGAACAACTGGCGGCATTTGACCAGCTGGCGGTGCTCTACATCGATCTCGACCGCTACAAGACGATCAACGACACCCTGGGCCACGCCGCCGGCGACCGAGTGTTGGTCGAAGTGGCGCGACGCCTGCGCGCAGCGCTGCGCGAGCGCGACGTGATCGGTCGCATGGGCGGCGACGAATTCGTCGCCTTGCTGCCCGGTCTTTCAGACAACGTCCACATTGAGAGAATCGCGCGCGGCATCCTCACGAGCCTGGAGAAGCCCTTTATCCTCAACGACCGTGCCTACTTCCTGTCGGCGTCGATCGGCGCAGCCATTTCGCCCAACGACGGCTCCGAGGCACACGCACTGATTCGCGCCGCCGACGCGGCGATGTACCAGGTCAAGGAGGAGGGGCGCAACGACCTGCGCTTCTCGAGCGGCGAGATCAGCGCCGAACATGCGGCCCAGATCAAGCTGGCCTCCGAACTGCCACTCGCGATCCAACGTGGCGAGGTCGACCTGTATTACCAGCCGATCATCGATGTCGGCAAGCGCACTGCGTTCAGCATCGAAGCCCTGCTGCGCTGGCGTCACCCCAAACTCGGTCTGCTGCTGCCGGAGCGCTTCCTGCCGGCGGCGGAACGCAACAATATGATCCGCGAAATCGGATTCTGGGCGATCCGGCGCGCGATCGACGATCGCATCAAGATCGGCCTCGAAAGACATGGTGACCTGTCGGTTTCGGTCAACGTTTCGGTGCGCCAGCTGGCCGAGGACAACTTCCTCGAATTCGTCAATGAACTTCTCAACGAACGTAATTTCCCGGCCCGGTTGCTGAGGCTCGAAATCACCGAGAGCGCCTTCATGGACAATCCCGAACGTGCCGTGGCGCTGATCTCCGAATTGCGCCGCATCGGGGTCCGCGTCATCGTCGACAACTTCGGCACCGGCTATGCCGCGCTGTCATACCTGAAGAACCTGCCGATCAATGGCCTGAAGATCGATCGCGCGTTTGTTACCGACCTGGCGGTGGATCACGGCAACGCGGCGATTACCCAGGCGATCACGACCCTCGCCACCAAGCTCGGCCTGGAAGTGCTGGCCGAGGGCGTCGAAACCAGCGCCGAGTTGCGCGAGTTGCGTTCCCTGGGTTGCGACCTTATACAGGGCTCGCTGATCTCACCAGCAATCCCGATCACCGAACTAGAGGTCTTCCTGGCCTCGCTGCCCAACCTGCGCCGGATGCACCAGGTGGGGCTGACGACGCCACCCGCCGCCTGAGAGCACCGCCCATGGGGAGAGCCCTCGGCCAGCAGGACTCAATCGTAAGACAGGCCCATCGCCTCGCGCACGTCGCGCATGGTTTCCTGCGCCAGCTTGCGGGCGCGGTCGCAGCCGTCGGCGATGATATTGCGCAGCAGGCTGGGATCGTCAAGGTAGGGCTGGGCCCGCTCGTGGAACTCCTGCTGCTCGTGCAGCACCGCGTCGATCAGCGGCTGCTTGCACTCGAGGCAACCGATCCCGGCGCTGCGACACCCGGCCTGGGCCCATTCCCTGGTCTCGGCACTGGTATAGACCTGGTGCAACTGCCACACCGGGCAGCGAGCCGGGTCGCCCGGGTCGTTGCGCCGGATTCGCGCCGGATCGGTAGGCATCGTACGGATCTTGCGCACCACCGCTTCGGGCTTTTCGCGCATGGCGATCGCGTTGCCATAGCTCTTGGACATCTTCTGGCCGTCGGTGCCGAGCACCCGTGATGCTTGGGTTAGCATGGCCTGAGGCTCGGAGAGAATCAGCTTGCGGCTGCCCTCCAGGAAGCCGAACAGCCGCTCGCGATCGCCGAGGCTCAAGTGCTGGGCCTGGTCGAGCAACTCATGACCGCGTTCGATCGCCTGTTCCTCGCCCTTCTCCTGGTAGAGCGTGCGCAGTTCG
>JAHYJF010000190.1 GCA_019428955.1 Burkholderiaceae bacterium | reverse complement strand
CGGGCAGGGCCACGAAAGTCCGGTCAAGGGCGGCGAGCAGGTGGCCGCTCATCGAGTCGCCATAGACCCGATTCTCGACTTCAATGATCGAGCGGTCGAAGATGTTGAGTAGGTAGTCGTAGCGCAGTTCGGCTTCCTTGGCGACCTTCTCGCTGATCGAGAGGTAGCTGCTGCCGGCGATATCGCGGAAGAAGTCGCTCTTGCGCTCCGCTCCCGGCGCGAACAGCGACGGAGCCGTCGCGTGCAGTTGGCGAAAGACCTCATCCAGGGCAGCGCGCACCGGCGCCGTCAGGTCGCCGAAGCGCGCCGTCTCCAGGTTGCGCGCGCTGGTCGCCTCCAGGGCACTCAGTTGCTCGATGAACTGCTCGAGCCGAAAGTCGCGCTCGAGCTGGCCGAGGAAAGTGTCGAGATTGCCGTTGAGCCCACTGGCCGGGGCCAGCGCCTGGCGCAGCAGGTAGAAGCGGCTGTTCACGAGCGCCTCCTGCTTGGCGATGGCTGCGGCGGTGTCGTAGTTCGAGCGCGAATTGGTGATCCCGCGCCCCAGTACGTTGCGGTCCTCGTCGATCACCACCGCCTTGGTTGTGGTCGAACCCAGGTCGATGCCGATAAAACAGCGCATGGCGCCCCCCTCCCTAGCGCAGCGCCGCGCTGGCGGCGGCGCGCTTGTGCTGGATCATCTGGAAATAACTCTCCAGGCGGTTCTTGACGTTGGCCGCCGAGAAGTAACGAGGATCGACCAGGTCGGTCTCGATGAATGCCGCCGGCTTGCCGGTGCGCCGCTCGACTTCGCGCAGGATCAAGAGCTGCCCCGCCGAGAAGCTGTTGCAGCTCTTGATCGAGTTGATCAGCAGGCCGTCGGCGTCGTAGTCCTTGAGGTTCTTGCAGATCATGTCGATGCGCGACGGCAGGTTCAGGTTGGTGTAGCAACCCAGCGCGTAGTCGGCGAGCGACTCGAGCGGGTGATCGGGGTCGTGACGGAAACCGTTGTCATAGACGCCGCCGACCTTTGAATAGGTGCTCGAGACCACCACCGCACCCTCGTCGTAGAACATCTTCCAGAAGTCGCGGAAGTGCGTCCAGTTGGGAGGACCCTCGATGACGATCCGGTATTTCTCGTTGGTCAGCTCGCCTTCGGGCGTGATCGGCCCCTTCTTCCGGCGCACGCGCTCCTCGACTTCGGCGCGCAGCACCTCGTAGTAGCGGGTGGCCTCCGGGGTACCGCGAAACGCGGTGAAGATCGGGCCGATGTAGTAGACGGCACCGAAGTAGCTGTCGATCGGCGACGGACGGTTCCTGGCGGACTCCAGCACCCGCACCAGATTTTCCTCGGCCTTCACCGACTCGCGCATGTACTCGCGCAGCCGGTCGATGTCGAACTTCACCCCCGAGATCCGCTCCATCGCCGGGATCACGGTGTCCTTCAACTGCTTGACGACGTAGTCGCGCATGTTCTTGTTGACGTTGCCGTCGCCCTGATAGGGCACCTGCAGCATAACCGCCTCGCCGCCGAACTTGTGGCGGATGGCCTCGAACCACTTCATGAACGTGAAGCAGCCCGTGTACGAGAGCAACAACAGGTCGGCGCGCGGCAGCTTCTGTCCGGTCGGGCCGATTTCGCCGCCGAGCATCATGCCGATGTCGGCCTTGACGTAGGTGCACACGTCCTCGGACTGGCCGTCGCGCTCGGCGTTCATGATCAGCTTGCCCGATCCCTTGCGCAGGGCGTTCTGCAACGCGTTGGTCTCGGGCAGGCTGCGTTCGAAGTCGAAGCACATCACCAGCTCGTTGAGATTTCCCGGGACGAAGGTTGCCGCCACCTTCTTGCCGCGCTCGTGCGCGGTCGAGAGATCGGTGTAGTTCTGGTTGATCATTTCCTTTTGCAGCAGCATCGCGTCCTCTTTCTGGACGATCGGCTTCTTGCGGTTTTCCGGCATCGAAATCTGGACTTGGCTCATGCGGCGCTCCACAGCTTGATCGAATCTGCAAAAGTCCCGGCCTGCTCGCGAATCGGAGCCATCTGGCCGGTGTTCTCGGAATACTTGAAGGCGGTATGCGGGACCTTGTGGGCGCTCAGTACGGTCTGCAGCATCGGACGCTCCAGCAGCGCCGGGTCACAGAACGACGGGGCCGCGAAGACCACGCCCTCGGCGCCGCGCTGCTTGATCTGGCGCAGCAGGAACTGGCCCTTCTCTTCGCGCGTGGTGTCGTACTTCGCCGAGGTCGAAGCTGAATGGTGCAGGAAGGCGAGCGCCAGATTCTTCAGCGGATTGCCGTCGGTGGGTACGTCCTGCTGCAGCCAGCGCGTCACCAGCATGAAGTCGTCGTCGACCACGTAGCAGCCCGACATCTCGATCGCCTTGATCAGCGTAAGCGGCGGCTGCTCGCAGAAGGTCCCGTTGACTACCACCCGCGCGTTGTCGCGCATCGGGCGCTCTGCGGCCTCGGCGGCGGCCATGTATTGGCGCAGCAGCACGGTGTGCTCCTCGACCGGCAGTACCATCCCCGCCTTGACGACCAGGTAGACCTCGGAAGTCGGCGCCTGCCATGGTTTCGCGGCGCGCAGCGCGTACAGTTCCTCGACCACGCGGCGGTTCTCGTTGTAGACGGCAATCGAGGCGCGCAGGTCGTCGTCGCTGATCGGCCGACCGGCGACCTTGGCCAGATCGTCGCGCAGGCTCTCGAGCTCGTGCTGGTAGTACGTGCCGCCGACTTCGTCCTCGTAGTTCTGCGGGACGTCGAAATAGCGCACGTACTTGTCCTTGAACATGATCTTCCACATCCCCGAGAGGTTGCGGATCACGTCGCAGATCGACGGAAAGAGCATTCCGTCGACGCAGTCCAGTCGTCCGGTCAGGCCCAGCTCGATGGTCGAGCGCGGAATGCGGCAGATGTAGCTCTGGTAGTAGGCATCGCCCTGGATCACTTCGAGTCCGTCGCCGCCGCCGAGGATGCCCACCGGCAGCATGCCGGCGGCGTGGATGATCTCGCGCGGCACGTAGACCGGCATGTAGCCGATGACCTTGCGGCCCGGCTGCGCTGCCTTCCACTCCTTGACCGCGCTGAAATCGAGGTCTTCGTGCAGAGCCAGGCAGCGCTCGATGATTTGGCCAACTTCATTCATCTCAACGTACTCCTTAGGCGTGCTTCCAGACCGCCGGTCGTTTGGCCAGAAATGCATCCAGCCCCTCGTTGGCGTCATGGCCAGTCATCAGTTCTTCGAGATAGAGACGCTCGACCCGGGCAATTCCCTGTCTTACCCGTGGCGCATATTCGCCACGCGCCGCGCGCAGCGCGTAGCGCACGCTCGCTGCGCTCTTGCCTGCGAGGTTGGCGCTGAACCACGCGAGCGCGGCCTCGGCGGGGTCATCGGCCACCGCCGCGACCAGCCCGATGGTGCGCGCTTCCCGGGCGTCGATCGAGCGTCCCGACAGCAGCAGGTCTTCGGCGGCGATCTGGCCGACACGTTCGGGCAGCAGCACGCTGGCGGCCGGGGCGAACACTCCGAGCCGGATTTCGGGCTGGCCGAACTTGGCGTCGGGAGCGGCGAACAGCATGCCGGCGGCCATCGCCACTTCCAGCCCGCCGCCGAGGCACTGGCCGCGGATCGCGACCAGGATCGGGGCCGGAAAATCGATCATCCGGAAGACTAGTCCGTGCAGCGCGGCGAGCATCGCCGCGCACTGCGCCGCGAGGTGCTCCTCGACGCTCGCGCCGAAGCTGAAGTGCGGCCCCTCGGCGTCAAGCAACACCCCGAGCAGTCCGGCGTGGTCGCGGTGTGCCGCCAGCGCGGCGTCGAGCGCCGCGATCATCGCGGCGTCGATCAGGTTGGCCTTGGGTCGCGCCAGTCGCAGCCGCAGCAGCGCCCCGTCAGCTTCGAGCCAGACCCGAAGCGGCGTTTCGGCCGTGCCGGCGCTGGTGGTTTGGTCGGCCGGACTCATGCCTTCTTGGGCTGGATGCTGAGGTGCAGTTCCTCGCTCCATCCGGCGCCGGCGGCAATGGCCTTGCGCAAGGCGATGAAGTCGATCTCGCGGTCGTTCTTCGGGCCTTCATTGAAGGCGATGAATCCGGAGCGGGCCTCGGTCATCATGTTGAGCGCCAGCCATGCCCGCGAATTCTCCTTGTTGCGGTTCCAGGCGTCGAGCTTGGGCTTGCGCAGTTCCTCGAGTGACTTGGTGGTGCAATCGGGGAAGGTCATCAGCAGCTTGGCGCACAGTTCCTCGACCTTCTCGTCGAGCGCGGAGAGGTCGATCGTGCCCTTGGCCATCAGTGCCTTGCCCTGGGCCAGCGCCACGCCGGTCTTGGGCTTGCCGAAGCTGATCCGGCCGAACTCGTCGGCCGCCAGCGTGGTCTCGACCAGCGGATTGGCGAGGTACTTGCCGTCGACCTTTAGCGCCGGGACGATCGCGGTCACCATGCCCATGTAGTAGGCCTCGTGCGCCGAGAACGGTTCGCACAGTACGCAGGCGGCCATCGCCCGCTCGGCGCCCATGATCACCGGCAGGAAATCGGTCGAGCCGCCGATCGGCGCCGACCCGTGTTTCGGTCCGGCCTGCCCATAGCGCGCCAGGTCCTGGGTTACCGTGAAGTCGCAGGCCATGCCGATTTCCTGGCCGCCGCCGATGCGCATGCCGTTGACGCGGCAGATCACCGGCTTGTCGCAGGCCAGGATTGTCGAGACCATGTCGTTGAACAGGCGCATGTACTGCCGGTATTCCTGCGGATGACCGGCGTAGTACTCGGCGTATTCCCTGGTGTTGCCGCCGGTGCAGAAGGCCTTGTCGCCGACGCCGGTGAAGACCACTGCGTTGACATCGCGCGCGTTCGAAGCGGCCCGGAACGCCAGGATCACGCCCTTGACCATGTCGGTGGTGTAGGAGTTGAACTGAGTCGGATTGTCGAGCCAGATCCAGGCGTTGTAGAGCCCGTCGACGACCTTGCCGTCGGGGGTGCGCGCCGGGCGCTTCTCGTAGCGCACGCCGGGGTAGACCGCCCCTTCGCAAAGATCGTGGTTGTTCAGCTGCTTGTGGGTCGAAGTCATCAGTGACTCTCCGTTCGATGGTTGCTTGTTGGAGATGTTCTAGCTCTTGGGCACCAGCACCACGCGGCGCTTGATGCGGCGCTGGTGGACTGCGTCGAATACCTCGTTGATGTCGTCGAGCGGCATCTGCTCGACAAACGGCAGCAGCGCGATCCGGCCCGCGAGGACCAGCTCGAGTGCGGCCGGGTAGAGTTCCGGCGGACAACCCCAGTTGCCCAGCGCGCGTGCATCGAAGGCCATCAGGTTGGAGAGCCGCAGTTCGATGCGCTCCATGGTGAAGCCGACCACGCACAAGGTGGCGCCATGCACCAGCAGCGAGTAGGCGGTCTGTTGTCCGGCGCCAGTTCCCGAGCATTCGAAGATCGCCCATTCGGTCTGCCGCACGCCGCGTTCCTTGGCGAACTGCTTGATGGTCTTCTTGAGTGCCTTGGCGTCGCTGGTGCGGGCGTTGAGCGTCAGCGCTGCCCCGTGGTGAGCGATGGCGGCCAGCTTGTCGTCGTCGACGTCGATGGCGACAACAGTCGCCCCGCTGGCTGCCGCGATCTGTACGCAGTAACCGCCCACCCCGCCGGCACCGATGACGATCGCCAGGTCGCCAGCCCCCACGCCCGAGCGCTGCACCGCCTGGAAGGGGGTGGTGACCGCATCGGCGACCACTGCCAGGTTGGCAAGCGGCAAATCGCGCGCAGCCAGGCGTGCTTCGTCGACCTCGCACAGGCCCCGCGCCGGAACCGTGATGTGCGAGGCAAAGCCGCCATGGATGTCGTTGCCCGGCATTTGCTGGTGCGGACAGATGTTGGGGCGTCCCCGCGAGCAGGCGTCGCACTGCCCGCAGGGGACGACCGCGGCGATGATCACCGCCTTGCCGAGCCATGCTTCGGCACCGGCTCCCGCCGCGACTACCCGGCCGCTGATCTCGTGGCCCAGCGCCAGTGGCAGTTCCTTCTTGGTCAGGACACCGTCGTAGAAGAAACCCAGGTCGGTGTGGCACACGCCACAGCCGGCAATCTCGACCGTGACCTCGCCGCCGCCGGGTGGCGTGAGGCCGAATTCCTCGCGGACCATGGGCGTATTGGGCGCTGTCATCAGCCAGCGGTACCCGGTTGCTGTCATCCCGACCTCCTCCGTGTTCGGTCCATTCCCGGGGACGCTGCGCGTTCGAGACGTGGTGTCTTGCCATCCCGGCGGCTGGGATCGGCCCCCGCTCACCGGCTCCGAATCACCCCGGTGTGATCCCGGTTGACGCTCATCGGACGCTAAAGTAGTATTATGGTACCGAATTAACAAAATAACTGTCAAGGCTGGTTTCAGGGCCCGGAACAGGCCGGGAAGGGTGCGGGAGACAAGACGCCATGGACAACTGGAAGATGGGCGCCGGACGCGGCGTGTCGGTGGCGCTTACCGGCAGCGGCGGGGCGGGAGTCATGACGGCCGGAACGCTGCTGCTGGAGGCCGCCGCGCGTGCCGGTCTGTACGGCCTGATGGTGCGCACCAGCGGACCGCAAATCCGCGGCGGCGAGGCGGCCGCGCTGCTGCGCGTCGCCGCCACCGAGGTCAGCGGGCTGGACGATCACTGCGACCTCCTGGTCGCGCTTGACTGGCAGAACGTGCACCGCTTCGCCGATGAAATACCCCTTGATTTTTCCAGTTGCGTGATCAGCGACGCCGCCTCCGGAGAGGTCCCGGAGACCTTCGCCCGGACCGGCGCGAGCGTCTTTGACGTCGGCTTCAAGGCCATCACCAAGTCGATCCCGGGGAGTTGGCCGAACATGATCGCGCTGGGCGTTGCGGCCGGGTCGATCGGCATTCCGGTCGCGGCCGTCGAACTCGTAATCGAACGATCGCTCAAGCGTGGCCGTGACCGCCTCGAAGCGAGCGTCGCGGCAGCGCGCGAAGGATATTCCGCCGGTCAGGCCGCAGCTGCGGCGGCGGGCACAAAGCAGGACACTCCGGCCGAGGTGACACA
>JAHYJF010000189.1 GCA_019428955.1 Burkholderiaceae bacterium | reverse complement strand
GCTTTACGATCCACGCTCCCTCCCCACGCTCGGTCACCCTCACGCAGTTGCGCTTCACTTGACTCGCTGTGGCCAGCTCGGCCGGGGACCGGGACTTGCACCCCGAAGATCGCGCCCATGCTGGGCGCACGAAGAAAGGGCGCCGCGAAACGGCGCCCTTCGTCGTTAGGGCGAGCCCGGTGAGGGCCCACCACTAACCTCAGTTGCCCGCAGGAGGCTTGCCCTCGACGCCCTTCACATAGAAGTTGATGCCGCTAAGGAACCGGTCGTCTGCCACTTCGCCGTCCTTCAGTATCACTTTGCCGTCAGAGCCGACGATCGGGCCCTTCCAGATCGCGAAGCTCCCGTCCTTCAGACCAGCCTTGACCTGCGCGATCTTTTCCTTGGTATCGGCCGGCACGGCATCGGCGAGCGACACGATGTCGATCGCCCCTTCCTTGACGCCCCACCAGTTGTGTTGATTGCCGCTCCAGGTGCCATTTAGTGCCTCGCCGACGGCCTTGATGTAATACGGGGCCCAGTTGATCACCGCCGAGGCCAGGTGCGCCTTGGGGCCGTAAGCGGTCATGTCGGAGTCCCAACCAAAGGCATACTTGCCGTTCTTCTCGGCGGTCTGCAGTACGGCCGAGGAGTCGGTGTTCTGCATCAACACGTCGACGCCGCCGTTGATCAGCGACTGCGCGGCCTCGGTTTCCTTGGGAGGGTTGAACCACTCATTGACCCACACGACCTTGGTCTTGATCTTGGGGTTCGAGCTTTGTGCGCCCAGAGTGAAGGCATTGATGTTACGGATCACCTCGGGAATGGGAATCGAGCCCACCACGCCCAGCACGTTGGTCTTGGTCATCTTGCCGGCAATCACGCCAGCCATGTACGCGCCCTCGTAGGTGCGGGAATCATAAGTGCGCATATTGTCGGCCTGTTTGTAGCCGGTGGCATGCTCGAATTTCACGTCCTTGCTGTCCGTGGCGACCTTGAGCATCGGCTCCATATAGCCGAAGGTGGTACCAAAGATCAGCTTGTTGCCCTGGCCGACCATATCGCGAAAGACACGTTCCGCGTCTGCCGCCTCAGGTACTTTCTCAACGAAGCTGGTCGCGACCTTGTCGCCGAATTCGGCCTCGACCGCCTTGCGGGCGTTGTCGTGCGCGAAAGTCCAGCCACCGTCACCGACCGGGCCGACATAAGCGAAAGCCACCTTCAGCGGCTCAGCCTTGGGCGCCACGACCGGAGCTGCTGCTGGCGCCTCGGCGGTCTTCGTTTCTTCCTTCTTGCCGCAACCGGCAATTGCCAGTGCGAGTACAGCTGGTGCCAGGGCTGCGTAGCGCAGCAGCGAACGCTTGGGCGAGGCAGTCATTTCTTCTCCTGTGGGTAAGATTCGAGGGTCAAGCAACCGATGATTATCGAACATCAGCTGCCGGGATAAAAGGGTTTTCCGAGAGATGCTGGCATGTTGACGCGGATGAAGGTCGGATTGCGCGAAATGAGCACCAACACTGCGATCGTGGAGAGGTACGGCAACATCGACAGCAACTGGCTGGAGACCTGCACACCGATGCCCTGGAGGTAGAACTGGAACATCGTCACGCCGCCGAACAGGTAGGCCCCGAGCAGAACCCGGCGCGGCCGCCAGGTGGCAAAAGTCGTCAGCGCCAGGGCAATCCAGCCTCGCCCACCGGTCATCGATTCCACCCACAGCGGGGTGTAGACCACCGAGATGTAGGCGCCCGCCAGACCGCACAAGACCCCCCCGGTCATCACCGCAAGGAGTCGGATACGCCGCACGGGATAACCCAGCGCATGGGCCGATTCGGGAGATTCGCCCACTGCGCGCAGCACCAGGCCGGGGCGCGAGCGGTAGAGGAACCAGACCATGCCGAGCGCCAGGGCGATTGCCAGGTAGACCATGGGGTGCTGGCGAAAGAGCGCCGGTCCCAGCAACGGGATTTCGCTGAGCAGGGGAATCTCGAACTGTGGGCGCGGCGGCAGGGCCTTGCCCACGTAACCCAGGCCCACGAAGGCGGAGAAGCCGCCGCCAAACAAGCTGAGCGCCAGCCCGGTAGCGTACTGGTTGGTATTGAGCCAGATCACGAGCCAGCCGAACACCGCCGCCACCAACGCGCCGGCGAGCGCGGCGCCCAGAAACCCCAGAGTGTCACTGCCGGTATGCAAGGCCACTGCAAAGCCCGCGATCGCAGAGATCAGCAACATGCCCTCGGCGCCGAGATTTAGGATGCCGGCGCGTTCGTTGGCCAGCAGCCCGAGTGATGCCAGCGCCAGCGGCGTACCGGCGTTCAAGGTGGCGGCAATGAGCAGCGCGATTTCGAGCGTCATCATCGAACCCAACGAATACGGTAGCGAATCAGCGTGTCACAGCCCAGCAGGGTGATCAGCAGCAAGCCCTGGAAGACTCCGGTGAGAGCGTTGGGCAAACCCAAACGGGTCTGCGCCAGTTCCCCCCCAATGAGCATCATCGAGAGCAGGAAACCGGCGAAGACGCAGCCGATCGGGTGCAAGCGCCCGACAAAGGCGACGATGATCGCGCTAAACCCATAACCCGGAGAAACGTGGGGCGTAAGCTGCGCCAGCGGTCCGGCAACTTCCATCGCTCCTGCCAGGCCCGCCGTGCCCCCGCTCACGAGCATCGAGATCCAGAGCGCCCGGCGCGCGGCAAATCCGGCATAACGGGCCGCGTCCGGCGCCATCCCCCCCACCTGGAGCTGGAAACCAACATAGGTGCGGAACATGAACACCCAGGCCACACCGACGGCTGCCAATGCCACCAGGAAGCCGACGTGCAGCCGTGTGGAAGCGACCAGAATGGGCAGCAGCGTCTCGGGTGCGAAGACCTTGGTCTGGGGAAAGTTGTAACCGAGCGGATCCTTCCACGGACCGAAGACCAGGTAGCTCAGCAGCAACTGCGCCACGTAGACCAGCATCAGGCTGACCAGGATCTCGTTGGCGTGGAAACGATCGCGCAGGAGCGCAGTAATCGACGCCCACAACATGCCACCGATAACGCCACACAGCAGAATCGGCACCACCACCCAGCGGCCAAGATCACTTCCTCCATGGGTGGTCACGTAGAGCGCAACACCGCCCGCAGCGATCGCGCCGGCCAGCAGTTGCCCCTCGGCACCGATATTCCAGACGTTGGAGCGGTAGCACACCGACAAACCGATCGCGCAGAGAATCAGTGGCGTCGCCTTGAGTGCCAGCTCGGACAGCGAGTAGACGCTGCGCAACGGTTCATAGAAGAACATTCGCAGTCCGGCCACCGGGTCCTTGCCCAGCACCAGAAACAGCAAGGCGCCGAGCATAACGGTCAGCGCCAGCGCGATCAGGGGCGACGTGAACGCCATCACCCGCGAGAGCCGGGGCCGAGGCTCAAGCCGCATGGCTCTCCGCCTTGGGAGTGGCGCCAGGCCAGAGACCGCTCATCCACTCGCCGATGGTCTCGACCGTGGCCTCGGCGACCGGAATCGACGGCGACAATCGACCGCCCGCAATCACCACCAGGCGGTCGCTGATCTCGAAGAGCTCATCGAGTTCTTCGGAAACCACCAGGACCGCGCAGCCACCGGCGCGCAAGGCCAGCAATTCGGCCCGGATCTGTGCTGCCGCCCCGACATCGACGCCCCACGTGGGCTGGGAGACGATCAACACCTGGGGCTCGGCATCGATCTCGCGGCCGACGATGAACTTCTGGAGATTGCCGCCCGAGAGACTCATGGCGGCAGCTTCCGAGCCATCGGCCTTGACCGCGAACCGCCCGATCAGCGAGCGCGCCAGGTCCGCGACCGCACCTAGGCCGATCCAGCCGCGGTTGATGAGCGCACGGCGCCGGCCGCGGTCGTGCATACGGGTCAGCAGGACGTTCTGGGCCAGCGACATCCCGGGCACCGCACCTCGCCCAAGGCGCTCTTCGGGCACGAAATGCAGCCCCTGCCGACGCCGTCGGCGCGGGCCGAGGCTCCCGATCGGCTTGCCGAACAATCTGATCGCATCGTTTTCGGCCTGCCGGTCCTCGCCCGAGAGCACCGCCAGCAGTTCCCGCTGGCCGTTGCCGGACACTCCGGCGATGCCCACGATCTCGCCGCTGCGGACCTCCAGGTTGATGTCGTGCAATGCCGTCCCGAAGCGATCGCGCTGCGGCAGGCTCAGCGCGCGCACCTCGATGGCGACGGCCCCCGGGGTCACCGCCTCGTGACGCAGGCGCGGCGGATCGGCACCGATCATCAGTCGCGAGAGGCTGGCGTTGGTCTCGAGCGCCGGATCGACCTCACCGGTCACGCGGCCAGCGCGCAGGATAGTGCAGTTGTGACACAGGCGCCGAATCTCGTCGAGCTTGTGGCTGATATACAGGATGCTGCAACCGGTCGCGGCCAACTTGCGCAGCGTATCGAAGAGCCGATCGACGGCCTGCGGCGTCAGTACCGAGGTAGGCTCGTCGAGGATCAACAGGCTCGGATCGGTGAGCAGCGCCCGCACGATTTCGACCCGCTGCCGCTGTCCAACCGCCAGCGTGTGAACCGGGCGGTCAGGATCGATTTCCAGACTGTACTGTCCGCCCACCGCCCGAATGCGCTCCGTGACGGTCGCCAGACTCACGGTGCTCTCCAACCCCAGCCACACATTCTCGGCCACGGTCAGGGTCTCGAACAGCGAGAAGTTCTGGAACACCATCGAGATACCCAACGCGCGCGCATCGTGGGGCGAGCGGATTTCAACCGGCGTGCCATTCCAGAGAATCGTGCCCGACTCGGGTCGAACTGCACCGTAGATGATCTTCATCAGGGTCGACTTGCCGGCACCGTTTTCGCCCAGCACAGCGTGGATTTCACCCGGCTGCAAGCGCAGGTTGACGTTGTCGTTGGCCACGACACCTGGATAGTGCTTGCTGATGCCGCGTAGTTCCAGTCGCACGTTATTCGCCCGCGTACCGAGGGCCACAGTTGATCAGCGCAAAGAGCGGCACTTTACACGACCTCACTGCGCGTCGCCGCGTCCGCCGCTGCAACTCGGCGCTGGCGAAACTGCTCGTAAAGGGCCACCGCTGCGGCCGTAGCGACGTTGAGCGATTCAACGGCACTCGCCTCCTGTGGAATGGACACCGCGCGCGCGCCTGGCAGCGCCAGGAGCTCTCCAGCAAGGCCAGCGCCCTCGTTGCCCAGCAGCCAGACCACCGGGGCAAGCAGGTCGACATCGTAGAGGCACTGCGCATCATCGGCGCGCAAGCCCAGCAATTCGACCCGCACGCGTTTGCCGAAAATCGTGGCCGGCACCTCTTCGTGAATCTGGAGATGGAAGTGCGCCCCCATGCCCGCGCGCAGTGCCTTGGGCGACCAGGCCGGCGTGGCCTCGGGCGACAACATCACGGTACTCACCCCGACGGCGGCGCAAGTGCGCAGGATCGTTCCGAGATTGCCCGGGTCCTGGATCCGGTCAAGATATACCGCGTCGCACGCGATGATCTCGGGCAAAGTCAGGACCGGCACGTCGATCACTGCCAACGGCCCGTTGCCGTGCCCGACCTGGCTGGCTCGTTCGAACAATGAATCCGCCAGCACGGTGGGCCCGCGTGCCTGGCGGGCAATCAGCGCGGCGTGTTCAGGAAGTGCCAGAGCACGTTCCGGCACGAACATGGTCCGCAAATCGCCGTAGCGATCCAGATAGGCCTCGATCAGGTGGATGCCCTCGATCACGGTCTGAGCGCTGCGGCGCCGCTCGCGCGCCGAGCCGCCGAGGCGCAGCAAGTTGCGGTAATGGTCGTTGGCGGCGGAGCGAATGGTGGTCACGCGGATCCCTCCCCGGCGGCGCGGGCGGCCGCGCGCACCGGCGCAAAACTCATCCGGTGCTCGACGCACGGCCCATGCTCGGCCAGAAGTCGCAGGTGCATTGCGCTGGGGTAGCCCTTGTGGCCATCGAAGCCGTAGATCGGGAAGCGCTGATGAAGCTCGAGCAGATATTCGTCACGTGCCGTCTTGGCGAGGATGGAGGCGGCTGAAATTGCCGGTTCCAGGGAGTCGCCGCGCACCAGTGTCTCGACCCGGCATTCGAGGCGCGGGGCCTGGTTGCCATCGACCCGGGCCAGCGCTGGCCTGACAGCAAGCCCGGCCACGGCCCGGCTCATCGCCAGCAATGTTGCCTGCAGGATGTTGATGCGGTCGATTTCAGCCGCGCTGGCACTGGCGATCGACCAGGCAATGGCGCGCTCACGGATGAGCACCGCGAGCTGTTCGCGGCGACGCGGCGACAGGGCCTTGGAATCCCGCAGCCCAACGACTGGTTGCGCGGGATCGAGGATCACTGCGGCGGCATAGACCGGACCGGCCAGTGGGCCTCGTCCTGCTTCGTCAACTCCGCAGATGAGCGGTTCGTCGAACAGCAACTGTCCCGTGGTGGCTCCCAGGCTGAGGTCAGCCATCTGCGACTTCCATGATGATCTCCGCGGCGCGTTGCGCGCAGCCGCGGCGCAACCGCACGTGAAGCGCCGTGAAACGTTCGACCAGTTGGCGCTGCAATGCCTGATCGTCTACCTGCGCCAGCAAGGCGGCGCCCATCGCAGCCGGTTCGACCGCCTCCTGAATGAACTCCGGCACTACCGCCTGGGCACAGAGGATATTGGGCAGGCCGACGTGGGGCAGATAGGCCATGCGACGGATGATCTGGTAATTGCTCCAGGCCATGCGGTAGGCAATCACCATCGGCTTCTTGAAGAGCGCGGTCTCGAGTGTCGCGGTACCGCTGGCGACCAGCGCCGCATCGCAGGCTTCGAGCACGTTGTGGGAGCCTCCCGAGACGATCCGTAAGCGCAGGCTCTCGGGCAGGTGTGCGGAGCGGACCCACTCGACAATGCGGTCATAGTGACCCTTGGAAGCCGCTGGCAGCACGAACTCGAACTCCGGACGGCGCGCATGAATCCAGGCGGCCGTCTCCAGAAATGGCCCCAGGAGATACTTCAGCTCCGCGTTGCGGCTGCCGGGAAGCAATGCCAGCACCGGCACATCCCCGCCGATGCCGAGTTCGGCGCGCGCGCG